>NZ_JBHSZO010000014.1:0-122074 GCF_042663125.1 Streptomyces polyrhachis
GCTGGGGGTGGTGCTTTCGCGTCTTGGCCTCAGGCGCCGGACGGGCTGGGGGTGGGGCTTTCGCGTCTTGGCCTCAGGCGCCGGACGGGCTGGGGGTGGGGCTTTCGCGTCTTGGCCTCAGGCGCCGGACGGGCTGGGGTGGGACTTTCGCGTCTTGGCCTCGCTGCATTCGATAGCGGGCTCCGCCCGCGGGCCGGGCGGGCTGGGGGCGGTTCTCAGCCCGTCAGTGCGTCCGCCGCGCGTTTGAGTTGGGACTCGTTCTCCTTGAGGACTTCTGCCAGGGCTTCGGCGTTGTCCTCTACCGCTTGGCGTTGGTAGGCCTCGTCCACCGCGAACCAGATGCCGACCACGTTGTGCTTCGTGCGGCAGTCCTGGTCGGCTACGGCGATCTGGATCTCCTGGGCGGTGGGCTGGGGGGTGGTGGTCCACTTCTCGTCCTTGGCGACGGCGATCGGGTCGGCGTACTGGTAGCCGCGATCCGCCATGCACGCCGACCACTTGGCGAAGACCGCGCGGGTGCGCTCGTCCTGCTGGGCCTTGACGAGGGTGGCGAACTTCAGGTCGTCGGCGATCTTGGCGTCGACGCTCTCGCGGGGCTTGGTGGAGCCGGCGATCTGCTGCCTCGCCTCCTGGTCGCAGCCGCCCTTGGGGACGGGCTGCCCGTTGACCGCCGACTTCGTACCCTCCGCGCCCCTGCCGTCGGAGCCGGACAGGACGAGCTCGTAGTCGGGGGGAAGGTTCTGCAGGTCGGAGGCCCAGGCGCCCTTGGACTGCTTCGGCGGCCCCCCGGGCGGGTGGTAGCCCCACCTGGCGGCGAGGCTCGCGCTCTGCGGGCCGAAGCGGCCGTCCACCCGGGTGGCGGGCCCCTCGGACTGCGGCTGCCGGGGGAGCTGGGGAGCCTGGTAGGTCAGCCCGAAGCGCTTCATGCAGCGGCCCACGAGTGCGCGGTACGCGCTGCTCAGCTTCTCCTGCTCCGCCGGGTCCAGCAGGTAGGGGTCGAGCGGGAGCCCCTTGTCGTTGGCCGAGGTCAGCTTGGGTGTAGTGGTGACCTTGGGCGGCACGGTCGGCTTTCCGGCGGCGGGTGTGCCGCCCTCCTCGGCGGAGCAGCCCGCCAGCGCGAGGGCTGCGCAGGCCAGGATCAGGGCGGCGGTGCGGGGGCGGGCGGGCATCGCTGGGCTCTCTTCCGTCGTCGTGCGGCAGGGGACGGCCGCTCTTCGCGGCGGTCGGGGGAAGGGCCGGGTCCTGTCGTACGGGCCGGGGGGAGCCCGTACGACAGGACCCGGAACGCCGGACTCAGGGGCCGGCGGCGTGCTCGTTCAGCCGACGACCCGGCCCGAGGCGTTGTTGTTCTTCATGGTGGGGTTGAGGTTGCCCCAGCTGTACTCGTTGAAGGTCTGGCAGGCGAACGAGCAGCTCCAGTTGCTGTTGTAGTAGACGCGGAAGCGGGCGGGGGTGTTGTTGTCCACCGCCGCCGCGTTGTTCTTCACCTCGACGCCCGCGCCCGCGCCGCCCTTGGCGCCCGACTTGAAGTAGAAGCCGGCGTAGCTGCTGACGTCCCAGGTCTGCTTGAAGTACGCGCCGAAGCCGTAGGTGCTGGAGTTGTAGTAGAGGCATGCCTCGCCGTTGTTGCGGCAGTCGTACCTGAGCGCCGCCGCGGATGCCGGGGAGGCCGTCGCCAGGGTTCCCGCCACCGCGCCCGCCATGACCGCCGTGGCGGCGATCAGCTTTCGGATGTGCATCTCACTCCTGAAGGATTCGAACCATTGTCGGAGGTGCGGGAGTGAGGCTATGAGGCGGGGGATACGGACGGCAAGGGTTCGCATACGAACGGTGAGGCCCGGGGCGGGACTTGGCCGAAAAGCACCGCACCGCGGTCCGTGGGTGACGGACCGCGGTGCGGTGTGGTGCGGTGTGGAGCCGTGCGGTGCGGGTCTACCGGAAGAACGCGACTCCGTCGTCCGGGAGGTCCTTGATGTCCTTGGCCCACTCGCTGGGGTCGACGACCTTCTTCAGCTGCGCCGACATGTACGGCCGCAGCTCGATGTCCGGGGTGGCCTTCTCGCCCACCCACATCAGGTCGCCGTTGACGTAGCCGTAGAGCCGCTTGCCCGCCGAGTACGGCGGCGCGTCCGGCGTGCGCAGGATCGCGTCGGTCGCCAGGTCGATCTGGGGCTTGCCCTCGGCCAGTTCGCCGTACCAGTTCTCGGCGACGCCGTCGTCGCGGACCATCACCACGTCCACCTTGCGGTCCTCGCCGACGCGCCAGTAGCCGGTCTCCGACTCCAGCGGGCGGACCTTCTTGCCCTCGTCGTCCAGCACCCAGGTGCGGGAGACGTAGAAGAGGAAGTCGCCGCCGTCCTGGCCGAAGACGACCTCCTGGCCGAAGTTGCACTTCTCGGCGCCGGGGAAGTCGAAGACGCCCGCGCCCTCCCAGTTGCCCAGCAGCCAGGCCAGCGGGACCAGCTCCGACTTCATGTCGGACGGGATCTCGAACATCAGCGCTGGCCCTGGTAGAGCTTCTTCACGGTGAGGCCCGCGAAGGCGAGGGTGGCGACAGCGACGAGAACGAGCAGTGCCTCGAAGAAAATGATCACGTGCGCTCCTCCGAGCGTGATGGACGGGCGGACCGCCTTCGAGTGTAGTTGCCCCGGTCGGGCGGGGCACTCCGGGAGGGAATGCCCCGCTTCGGTGGCCTATCGGGGGAAATCCGTGCAGGTCCTAGCCCAGCAGCTGCTGCTGGAGGGCCAGCGTCTGCTGGAAGGGGACCTTCGCGGCGCCGCCCGCGCGGGACTGCACGACCAGGGCGATCGTGTCGCCCGCCACGACGTACGCCTGGCGGGCGTGGGTGGCTCCGTACGGCTTCTCCTCGTCGTAGACGTACAGGTCCACGCCGTCCAGGCGGGCCTTGGTGGGCCAGCTCTCGTCCAGGACCGTGTTCGGGGCCTCGGCCAGCTCGCGGCCCGCGCTGACGCCGCCGGTGAGCACCTCGTCGTAGAAGTGGCCGGCGAGGGCGCCGGTGTTGAAACGCAGCAGGTAGATCCCGGTGCGGGTGCCGTCCGGCATGGTCCAGGCGCGGGCGGCGACGTGGCGTACCGCGTCGTCGGTGAGCATCTGGCGGACTGCCTCGCGCTCGTCCTTCGCGTAGACGGCCGTGAAGTCGGCGGGGGAGATCCAGCCGTCCTTGATCTTCGCGGCAGCGGCGTCCGTGTCCGGCTTCGCGCCTGCGGGCTGCGGCAGCAGCAGCCGGCGCAGGTCGGTGACGTGGTGGATGCCGGCCGGGTTGGCCTTGTCGTCCAGGGGTGCGGGGGCGCCGTGCGGGAGGGCGGGGAGCTTCAGCCCGGGGTAGTCCCAGCGGCCGTCGCTCTCGGTGGCCAGCAGTGGCAGGTCGCTGCGCTCGGTGTGGGTGAGCGCGTAGCCGATGCCCGTCGCGGTGCCGGTGAAGAGCAGCGCGGCGGCGGTCCAGGTGAGTATCCGGCGCAGCAGGGCGCCGGAGGGGCGGGGCGGCTGGGTTTCCGGTGCGCTCGGGTAGCCCATGGCTTCCGGTGCGCTCGGGTAGTTCATGGCTTCCGGTGTGCTCGGGTGGCTCATGCGGCCTCTCCCGGGGAGTCGATGTGGTCGAGCTGTTTGGCCAGGAGGGCGGCGGCTGCTTTTCGGTCCAGCGGCTTCACGCCGTAGGCGGTGAAGGTGACCAGGGTGTCGCCCTTGGCCACCGTGCAGTCCATGACCTGCAGTTTGTCGTCCGACTCGGTCTTCATGACGAAGCAGCGGGCGTCCTTGTAGCCCTCGATCGCCGGGCCCCTGGTGCTGCTGCGGCGCTGGTTGAGCCGCGTTTTGAAGGCGGCGAAGTCGCGGGTGGCGCGGGGGCTCATCCGGGCGATGTTGATCTCCACTGTCAGCCGGGTGCCCTTGGTGTACGAGCGCATCGCCAGGCCCTCCAGCTTCATCCGGTCCACCTGGCGCGTGAACTCCCGCCGATCGCTGTTCGGCAGTCCCCGGCCGCCCTGCTTGAAGAGGGCGGCGGCCTGCCTGCCGCTCAGCTCCACGTCGTTGCCGAACTCGCCGATGTCCGGTCCGGAGGTGTAACCCTCGGGCACGGGCAGCAACGTGCGCCCGAGCCCCGTGTGCGCGGTGGCTTCACCGCTGCTCCCGTCGGTGTCCTTGGCGGCCGGGGGCGCTTGCCAGACCCGGGTCCTGGCGCTCCGGTCGGCGCCGTCCGCCTCCAGGTAGGCGTAGCCGAGGCCGCCGCCGGCCGCGAGCAGCGCGAGGGCGGCGGCGGCGATCAGCGCCACGGGCCTGCGGGTGCGGGGTGCCTCCGGGGGGAAGCCGTAGGGGTTCACAGGCGCTCCAGCTGCTTGCGCGCGAGGTCCATCGCGTCCTTCGCGCTGACCTTGGAGGTGTTGAGGAACTGGATGTCCATCACGACGTCCCCGCGCCGGGCGATGGCCCGCGCCTGCCAGAGCGGTTCGTAACCGGCCTCGACGTGCGGCTCGGAGAAGACGTACAGCCGGCCGTCACCGGAGCCCGGGATGGGCGTGCCGTCGTCGCCGGCGTCCTCGTTCTCGGGGAGGTACGTCAGCAGTTCCTCCGCGTAGTCCGCCGAGCCCGCCGACTGCTCGTCGCGGAACTGGATGAGCTGCACGATCACCGCATGGCCGGGCCCCCGGGTCCAGGCGGTCTGGGCGGTGCGCCGGTAGCCGTTCTCCAGGAGGTACTCGAAGATGTAGTCGGACTCGTCGTAGTCGTCCGCGAACTCGTAGGCCGAGACCCAACCCCCCTCGCCGGGAAGGAAGTCGGGCTTCTTCGTCCCCTTGGGCGCGGCGACCAGCAGCTTGCGCAGGTCGCCGCCGGTCCTCGCGCGGTGGTCCTGCGCGGCGGGCAGGGGCTCCTGCCGCACGCCGGCGGCCAGCGGGGCCGGGCGCTTCAGTCCCGGCTGGGAGAGCGGCGGCAGCGCGGTGGGCGGCTCGCCGGCCTGTACGTGGTAGCCGTAGCCGATCCCGGCCACGCCGCCGAGCAGCGCGGCGACGGCGAGCAGCGCGAGGGCGCGGGCGGGGCGGTGGGGGCGGGCGGAGGAGCGTGCGGGCGGCGGGGCCCAGCCCGGGTGCGGGAGGGCCTGGTGCGGCTCTCCGGCGGGGTACGGGTGCGCGTGCTGGTACTGCGGGTACTGCGGGTACTGGAGGGACCGCTGCGGCGCCGGTCCGGCGCCGGCGCCGGGTCCGGCGTCCGGTTCGATGCGCGCCAGCCGGGTTGTCGGCGGGTCCTCCGCCGGGCCCGGGGCGCCGGCGCCGAAGGCGTCCCAGCTGCCGGTTCCTCGGTTCGACTCCACGATCCCCCTGTCGTGCCGCCGGTCGTGGGGCGGCGTTGTGCTGCTGGTCATGCGGTGCGTGCCGCACTCCTTACAGCGTTCAAATGTTTGATTTCGTCACGCGCGTGTTGCTGCGACCCACCCGCCCCTCGAACGGCCGTCCGTATCGCGCGGGGCCGGAGTGCTTCCCGGAGCACCCCCTAAGGTGGCCGCATGGCTGCACGCAGGAAACTCGTGATCAAGGTGACCGCCGGTGCCGACGCCCCCGAGCGCTGCTCGCAGGCGTTCACGGTGGCGGCGGTGGCCGCCGCCAGCGGCGTGGAGGTGTCGCTCTGGCTGACCGGTGAGTCGGCGTGGTTCGCGCTGCCGGGCCGCGCGGCGGAGTTCGACCTCCCGCACGCCGCCCCCCTCCCCGACCTCCTCGACGGCATCCTGGCCGGCGGCCGCGTCACGCTGTGCACGCAGTGCGCGACGCGGCGGGGCATCGAGGAGAAGGACGTCCTGGAGGGCGTGCGCATCGCCGGCGCGCAGGTCTTCGTCAGCGAGGTCATGGAACCGGACGCGCAGGCGCTGGTCTACTGACGCGGGGGCGCCGACCGGCGCGGGGGCGCCGGGAGTCGGGGATGCATCCCAGGGGGGCGCCCCCAACTCCCGTACTCCCTAGCCGAGCAGCTGGCTCTGCAGGATCACCGTCTGGTGGAAGGGGACCTCCGGCGCCCTGCCGGGCTTCTCCTGGACGATGACGCCCACCAGGTCGCCGGCGAGCAGGTGGGCCTGGTGCAGTTCGACCTTGCCGGTCTCGCCGTCCTCACCGAAGACGGAGACGCTGACGTTCTCCATCCCCGCTTCGGGTGCCCAGGAGTCGTTCGGCTTCAGTACCTCGGACTCCGGGAAGAGCTTGTTCGGTACGTAGCCGGCGCCCAGAACCGAGCCGGACACCCGGCCGGCCACGTCGTCACTGGAAAAGCGCAGCAGGTAGATGCGGGTACGGGTGCCGTCCGGCATGGTCCACCCGGTGGCCGCGATGTGCTTCACGCCCTCCTCGGTGAGCTCCTTGCCCAGTTCGGCGCGGTCGCCCTTGCGGTACGCCTCCAGGAAGGACGGAAGACTCAGCCAACCACCGCGCCCCGGCAGCCCCTTGTCCACCTTGGCGCCCTTCGGCGCGGGCAGCAGCAGCGTCCGCAGATCGGCGTGGTGGACCTCGGGCTCGTTGCCCGTCGCGAACGGGCCGGGCTGCTCCTTGGCCAGTGACGGGAGCCTGAGAGCCGGGTAGTCCCAGCGCCCGTCGCTCTCGGTGGCCAGTCCGGGCAGCTCGGTGCGCTCCTTCTCTGCCACCACGTACGCGGTCCCGGCAGCAGCGCCGGCGAAGGCCAGCACCGCACAGGTCCACCGCGCGAAGGCGCGCAGTACCCGGCGCGGCGGGCGCGGGGTGGCGGGAGCCGGTATCTCCTGCGGGACGGGCGCCTCAGCGGGCTGCTCCCCCCCGACGGTCGCGGCCGTCTGGATCTCGGTCATGCGGACTCCCCGTCGGTGATGCGGTCGAGCTGGTCCTTCAGGAGGCCGGCCACGGCCTTCTGGTCCATCGTGCGCGGACCGTAGGCGGTCACGCTCACCAGGACGGACCCCTTGGCGGCGGTGCAGGTCATGACGTCCTGCTCCTTCCAGGCGTCCTTGGGCGCCAGGAAGCAGACGGCATCCTTGTAGCCCTTGACCTTCGGTCCTCGCCGCAGTGAGTCCAGGATGCCGACCAGCTCCTTCTGGAAGGCGGCCGAATCCTTCGCCGCCTTCTTCGCCATCTGCGTCAGCTGGATCTCGACCACGAGGTCGTCGACGGAGGCGGAGTAGGAGCGCATCGCCTGCCCCTCGATCTTCCGCTTCTCCAGGATCCGGTTCATCGATCGGCGGAGCGGTCCGGGGAGGCCGTGCGCGCTCTGCTTCATCAGGGCCACGGCCTGCTTGCCGGTCAACTCGACGTCGTTGCCGAACTGTTCGATATCCGGACCCGGCGTGTAAGAGGTGGGCATGGGGAGTAGCAGCTTGCCCAGGCTCCGGTGCTGTGCGCCCTCCTTGGGGCTCTGCTGCTTGGTGTCCGCCATCCCCTGCCAGTACGCGGTGGGGGAGGTCTTGTCGGCTTTGCCCACCCGGTCGGCGGTGTACGCGACGCCGGCGCCGGTAACGCCGAGAACGACGAGTGTGGCGACGGCGGGCAGCAGTCGACGCAGCGGGCGGCGGCGCGGGCCGGCGGGCGCCACCTCGTCAGCGGGAGCGCCGGGGGCGGTTTCCTCAGCCGGCGGGGTCGGGTCGTCGGTCGTCACAGCTTCTCCAACTGCTTCTTGGCCAGCTCGCGGATGTAGGACTCGCTGATGGGCTTGCTGTCGTACACCCAGATGTCCATCACCACGCTGTCTCGTCTGGCGATCGCCCGCGCCCGGTACAGCGGGAGGTAACCGGCCTTGCGCTGAGGCTTGTTGAAGACGAAGGCGCGACCCGTGGCGGAGCCGGGGATCGGCTTGCCGTCGTTGCCCGCCCACTCGGAGGAGGGCGTGTAGGCCAGCTGGTCCCTGAAATGGTCGTGGGAGCCACCGCTGCCGGCCCGGAACTGCACCAGCACCACCTCGGTGTGGCGGTCGCTCTGCTCCCAAGTGGTACTCACGGCACGTTGGAAGCCGTTGTTCCGCAGGCTGGCGAACATGCTCTTGGGGCTCTTGTACTCGTTCGCGTACTGGTACAGCGCCAGCCACTCGCCGCCCGCCCGTCCCGAGGAGTTGCCCGCCCCCTTCGGCTTGCTGATCAGCAGCTTGCGCAGCTCCCGCGTGGCCGGGTCGCGCGGTGCCTCGTCCCCGCTCACCACCGCGTTCTCGTCCACCCCCAACCTCGCCTGCGCCAGCGGCGCCAGCGGCGTCGGCTCGCGGTCCGCCTGGACGACGTAGCCGCCGCAGACGCCCGCTACCGCGCCGAGGGCCAGCGCGGCGGCGATGAGCAGCGTGGTGCGGCCGCGTCGGCGGCGCGGCGCGGGTTGCGCCGGTGTCTCCGCCGCAGCCCGCGCCTCAGCCGTCGCCGGTGCTGCCGCAGCAGTCGGTTCCGGGTCGTTCGTGTCCGTCACGGCCCCCCCAGGGCTCTTGATCCGGCCAATGTCCCGATCAAGACCAGCCAGCCCGGGGAAAGGTTGTGCGATTTATGTATCGAACGTATAAAGCCGCCCCAGTGGCCCCGGGCGTCCCAGCCGCCTCCGCCTACCCCTCCGCCTCCCCCTACCCTTCCGCCACCGGCGCCGCGAACTGCGCCTCGTACAGCCGCGCGTACGCGCCCCCCGCCGCCAGCAGCGACTCGTGCGTGCCCTGCTCCACGATCGTGCCGTCCTCCATCACCAGGATCACGTCCGCGTCGCGGATGGTGGAGAGCCGGTGGGCGATGACGAACGAGGTGCGGCCGGTGCGCAGTTCGGCCATCGCCTGCTGGATCAGCACCTCCGTGCGGGTGTCGACCGAGGACGTCGCCTCGTCCAGCACCAGGATCGAGCGCTCGGCGAGGAACGCCCGCGCGATGGTGATCAGCTGCTTCTCGCCGGCCGAGACGCCTGTGCCCTCGTCGTCCAGGACGGTGTCGTAGCCCTCGGGCAGCGTGCGCACGAAGCGGTCGACGTGGGTGGCCTTCGCGGCCCGTACGACCGCCTCGCGGGTGGTGCCGGCGGGGGCGCCGTAGGCGATGTTCTCCGCGATCGTGCCGCCGAAGAGCCAGGTGTCCTGCAGGACCATGCCGATCCGCGAGCGCACCTCGTCGCGGGTCATCCGGGCGGTGTCCACGCCGTCGAGGAGGATACGGCCGCCGTCGACCTCGTAGAACCGCAGCAGCAGGTTGACCAGCGTGGTCTTGCCCGCCCCCGTCGGGCCGACGATGGCGACCGTGTGGCCGGGCTCCACCGCGAGGGAGAGGTCGCCGATGAGCGGCTTGGCGGGATCGTAGGAGAAGGAGACGTGCTCGAACTCCACGCGCCCGAGCGTGACGTCGGGCGTCAGCGGCGGGTCGGCGTCCGGGCGCTGCTCGGGCGCGTCCAGCAGCTCGAAGACCCGCTCGGCGGAGGCGACGCCGGACTGCACCAGGTTGGCCATGGAGGCGAGCTGGCTCAGCGGCTGGCTGAACTGCCGGGAGTACTGGATGAACGCCTGCACGTCGCCGATCGACAGCGCCCCCGAGGTGACCCGCAGTCCGCCGACCACCGCGACCAGCACGTAGTTGACGTTGCCGAGGAACATCATCGCCGGCTGGATCAGCCCCGAGATGAACTGCGCCCGGAACGAGGAGAGGTACAGCTCCTCGTTCTCCCGGGCGAAGACCTCCGCCGCCTCGCGCCCGCGCCCGAAGACCTTCACCACCGCGTGGCCGGTGTACATCTCCTCGACGTGCGCGTTGAGCTTGCCGGTCGTCCGCCACTGGGCGACGAACTGCGGCTGCGCCCGCTTGCCGATCCGCGCGGCGAGCTTCGCCGAGAGCGGCACGGTCACCAGCGCGACCAGCGCCAGCAGCGGCGAGATCCAGCACATCATCGCCAGCACGCCCACCACCGTCAGCAGCGAGGCGAGCACCTGGCTCAGCGTCTGCTGCAGCGACTGCCCCACGTTGTCGATGTCGTTGGTGGTACGGGAGAGGATCTCGCCGCGCGACTGCCGGTCGAAGTACGACAGCGGCAGCCGGGCCAGCTTGGCCTCCACCTCCCCGCGCAGCCGGAAGACCCCCCGCTGGACGACGACCGCCGCGATGCGCGCCTGGACGACGCCGAGCACCGCCGCGACCGCGTAGACCAGCGCCACCCACAGCAGCACCCGGCCGACGGCACCGAAGTCCACGCCGCGGCCGAGCATGCCGGTGACCACCAGGTCGGTGGCGTCGCCCAGCAGCTTCGGGCCCACGACGGTCAGCGCGATGCTCGCCGTGGCGAGCGCCACGACCACCGCCAGCACCCCGCGCTCGGGGCGCAGCAGCTTCAGCAGCCGCAGCGAGGAGGCCCTGAAGTCCAGGGCGTGCTCGGCGGGTTGGGCGCCCATGAAGCGGGCGGGACCGATCGCGGGGGCCGGGCCCCGGCGCGGTGCGGCGGTCGTACCACCGGCCGTACCACCGGCCGTACCACCGGTCTTGTCGTCGGTGGAACTCATGCCGCCTCCTCCTCGGTCAGCTGGGACAGGACGATCTCCCGGTAGGTGCCGTTGCCGGCCATCAGCTCCCGGTGGGTGCCGCTGCCGACCACCCGGCCCTCGTCCAGGACGACGATCCGGTCCGCCTCGCGGATGGTCGCCACCCGCTGGGCCACCACCACGACCGTCGCCCCGCCGGTCTCGCGGGCCAGCGCGGCGCGCAGCCGGGCGTCGGTGGCGTAGTCCAGGGCGGAGAAGGAGTCGTCGAAGAGGTAGATCTCCGGGCGGCGGACCAGGGTGCGCGCGATGGCCAGGCGCTGGCGCTGCCCGCCGGAGAGGTTGGCGCCGCCCTGGGCGACGGGCGCGGCCAGCCCCTCCTCCAGCGCCTCGACGAACTCCCGTGCCTGGGCGGTGTCCAGGGCCTGCCACAGCTCCTCGTCACTGGCGTCGGGGCGGCCGTAGCGGAGGTTGGAGGCGACGGTGCCGGCGAAGAGGTAGGGCTTCTGCGGTACGTAGCCGACGGTCCGCGCCAGCAGCGCGGGGTCCAGCCGGCGTACGTCGACGCCGTCGACCCGTACCGTGCCCGCCGTCGCGTCGAAGAGGCGCGGGACCAGGCCCAGCAGGGTGGACTTGCCGCTGCCGGTGGAGCCGATGACGGCCGTGGTGCGGCCGGGCTCGGCGGTGAGGTCGACCTCCCGCAGTACGGGCTCCTCGGCGCCGGGGTAGCGGAACTCCACGCCGCGCAGCTCCAGTCGGCCGCGTACCGCCAGCTCGCGTACCGGATCGGCGGGCGGGGTGAGGGAGCTGTCGGTGTCCAGCACCTCCTGGATGCGCTCGGCGCAGACCTCGGCGCGCGGCAGCATCATCAGCATGAACGTGGACATCATGATCGCCATCAGGATGTACATCAGATAGGCCAGGAACGCCGTCAGCGCCCCCACCCGCATCTGCCCGTCCTCGATGCGGTGCGCGGCGAACCACACCACCGCGACGCCGGCCAGGTTCACCACCAGCATCACCAGGGGGAACATCAGCCCCATCAGCCGCCCGGTCCGCACCGCCACGTCCATCAGCGAGGCGCTGGCCTCGGCGAAGCGCCGCTGCTCGTGCTCCTCGCGGACGAAGGCGCGGATGACGCGGATGCCGGTGATCTGCTCGCGCATGATGCGGTTGACGGTGTCGATGCGCTCCTGCATGCCGCGGAAGAGCGGCCGCAGCCGGCGCACGATCAGCGTGACCACGACGGCCAGCACGGGGATGACCGCGAGCAGCAGGCCGGAGAGCGGGACGTCCTGGTTGAGCGCCATGAGCACGCCGCCGACGGCCATGATCGGGGCGGAGACCATGATCACGAAGGCCATCAGGCAGAGCATCTGCACCTGTTGGACGTCGTTGGTGGTCCGGGTGATCAGCGACGGCGCCCCGAAGCGCCCGACCTCCCGCGCGGAGAAGGACTGCACCCGCTCGAAGACGGCGGCGCGCAGGTCGCGGCCGAGCGCCATGGCGGTACGGGCGCCGTAGTACGTGGCGCCGACGGCGCCGGCGACCTGCGCGAGGGTGACGGCCAGCATCCAGCCGCCGACGGTGAGGATGTGGCCGGTGTCGCCGGTGAGGACGCCGTTGTCGATGATGTCGGCGTTGAGGGTGGGGAGGTAGAGGACGGCCAGGGTGGAGAGCAGCTGAAGGAGGACGACCCTGGCT
The DNA here is from genome assembly GCF_042663125.1 of Streptomyces polyrhachis. Classification (NCBI taxonomy): domain Bacteria; kingdom Bacillati; phylum Actinomycetota; class Actinomycetes; order Kitasatosporales; family Streptomycetaceae; genus Streptomyces; species Streptomyces polyrhachis. Next base: position 12,133 of record NZ_JBHSZO010000014.1, read on the forward strand.
ATGTCGGACCGGTAGGGCTGCAGGAAGGTACGGCAGATTCGGACAAGCACACTGCACCCTATGGCGGGGGCCGCAGGCGCGGACCACTGGTTTTCGGGGCCGGCCCCGGGATTTTGCCGCGCCTTGAAGCTCGGGGCCGGCCACCGGAATGCGGGCCTGTGCCGGGTGATGGCGCATCATGGATGCCGCACGCACGACGAAGGGAGCCGTCTGATGACGGCCACAGGCACGATCCGGTACTGGGCCGCCGCCAGGTCCGCGGCCGGTACGGACGAGGACGCGTACGAGGCGGAGACACTCGCCCAGGCGCTCGACGCGGCGCGGGCGCGGCACGCGGAGCGGCCGGAGTTCGCGCGGGTGCTGCTGCGGTGTGCGTTCCTCGTGGACGGCAGCCCGGTGGGTACCCGCGACCACGCGACGGTGAAGCTTGTCACGGGCGGCACGGTTGAGGTTCTGCCGCCGTTCGCGGGAGGGTAGGCCGCGATGACGAGCCAGGATCCATACCCCAATCCCCCGGCGGACCCGTACGCGCAGGCGCCCGCCCCGTGGCAGCCGTACGAGGAGCCCGCCCACCAGGGCTACGCCCCGCAGCAGGCGGACCCGTACGCCCAGCGGCAGGCGGACCCGGCGGCCCAGCAGGGCTACGCCCCGTACGCCGCCCAGTCCCAGGCGGACCCGTACGCCCGGCTCCCGGCCGATCCGTACGCCGCCCAGCCCCCGGCGGACCCCTACGCCGCCGCGCCGTACGCCGCCGCGCCCCAGCCCGCGGGCCACGCCCCGTACGGGGAGGGGCAGGCGGCGTACGCGCAGCCGCCCGCGTACCCGGGCGGCACGGGCCACACCCCCGGCCCGGGCTATCCCCCCGAGCACGGGGGAGCGGCGGACGCGGCGCAGACGGCGTACCTCCCGCCGGTGCCGGCGTCCCCCGAGCCGCAGGTGGAGATGACGGCCGTCATGCCGCCCGTCCCCGCCCAGCCGGAGGCGGACGGCGGCTGGCCGCAGGGGTGGGAGCGGTCGGGGGGGCCTCGGCAGCCCCAGCAGCCCCGCCAGCCCCAGCAGCCGCCCGCGTCCCCGTCGCACGAGTCCGGCGCACCCGGCGCCCCCGGTACGCCCGGCCTCCTCCAAAACGAGAGCGAGCCCACGGTCTACGGCGCCCCCGCCCGCCGCCGCCCGCTGCCCTCCGCGCAGGAGCTGCGCGAGAGCGGCGGCGCCTCGATGATCGCCCCGGGCCCCCAGCCCGCCGCGATCACCGCGGGCCTGGCGCTGCTGATGGCCGTCACCGCGCCGCTGGCCCGCCCCGGACTGGCGCTGGCCGTGGTGGCGCTGCAGGCGCTGACGGCGGCGGGCTGGTTCCGCCTGAACGGCATGTGGCCGGCCCGCCAGGGCATCGCGGTGGCGTTCGGCGGCGCCCTGACGGCGTCGCTGGCGATGCTCTTCACGGGCCGCGAGGACGCCCCCAACGCGGCGCTGGCCGCCCTGGGCGTCTGGCTGCTGCTGGCGATCGCGGCGCAGCTGCGCAGCACGGCGCCCGGCGACGAGCGCCTGCAGTCGCTGACGGCGACGGTGGCGGCCACGGCGCTGGCGGTGCTGGCCGCCGGCTACCTGGCGGCACCGTCCGCGGCGGTGGTGGTGGGCGCCCTGTCGGTGGCCGCGGCCACGGGCGTACGGGCGGTCCCGCTCCCCCCGAAGACCTCCCCCCTGGTCACCCTGGCGGCGGCGGTGCTGCTGGGCGCGGTGGCGGGCGCCTTCACCTCGATCGGCATCGCGGGCGCCCTCCTGGGCCTGGCCTGCGGCGCCACGTCCCTGCTGGCGCTGCGCGTGGCGAGCTACGACTACCCCTCGCGCTTCGTCCACCTCACGGCGGGAGCGGCCCTGCCGCTGACGCTGTCGGTGGCCCCGGTGTACGTCCTGGGCAGCGCGCTGGCGTAACGGGGGATCGGTAGGACGGGGCCGGGTGCGTGACGCGCCCGGCCCCGTAGCGTGCGAAGGCCCCTGCCCCGGAGGAGGCAACCCGCGTACAGCGCCGGGGCCGGTGTGCTTCGCTGCTGTGATGACCCGGGATCTGGAGACCGTCACCTTTGAATCGGCCGAGGACTTCGAGGCGTGGCTCGCGGAGAACCACGCCGTCTCGGCCGGGATCTGGCTCAGGCTCCGCAAGAAGGAGGCGGGGGTCGCCGCGCTGGACTACGGGCAGGCGCTCGACGTGGCGCTGTGCTTCGGCTGGATCGACAGTCAGAAGGCCGCGTACGACGAGCGGTGGTGGCTCCAGCGCTTCACCCCGCGCACGGCGCGGAGCACGTGGTCCAAGGTCAACCGGGACAAGGTGGCCGCGCTGACCGCGCAGGGGCGGATGCGGGCGGCGGGGCAGGCCGAGGTCGACCGGGCCCGGGCGGACGGGCGCTGGGAGGCGGCGTACGACGGCTCGCGCACCGCAGTGGTGCCGGACGATCTGGCGGCGGCGCTGGCGGCGGAGCCGAAGGCGGCGGCGTTCTTCGAGACCTTGGACCGGCAGAACAGGTACGCGGTCCTGTACCGCGTGCAGGAGGCGAAGAGGGCGGAGACGCGGGCCCGGCGGATCGAGAAGTACGTGGGGATGCTGGCCAGGGGGGAGAAGGTGCATCCGTAGACGGGGGCTTGCGGGGCGCCCGCGTACAACGCGCGCACCACCCGCCCGCAGCCTGGCCGCCACCCCACCGTCACCATTGGTTCAGACGGCGCTGCGAACATCATCGGATGCAGCGCCGACGCCCGGCCCCCCTCGGCCGCGTACCCGACCCGCGTACCGACGACGCGCGAAGCGCGGACGCACGGAACAATGAAGCCATGGAAGACGTCGCCGCCCCGAACGCCGCCCCGGAGTCCGCCGCGCACCCCGCGCCCGCCCCGCATCCCGCGTCCCGCGCGCAATCCGCGGAGAGTAGCGCGCGTACGCAGCCCTCCGTGGGCTCCATAGCCGCCCACCGCCCCCAGGCGGTCGCCGCCGTCGCCCGGGAGCTGGAGCCCGACATCGACGCGGACGCCGACGACTACGCGGACGGCGGCGACGAGGACATCGACCTCCCCCAGGGCCGCTTCCTGGACCGCGAGCGCAGCTGGCTGGCCTTCAACGAGCGGGTGCTCGAACTCGCCGAGGACCCCGCCACGCCCCTCCTGGAGCGCGCGAACTTCCTGGCGATCTTCGCCAGCAACCTCGACGAGTTCTTCATGGTCCGCGTCGCCGGCCTCAAGCGCCGCATCGCCACCGGCGTGGCGACGCGCAGCGCCAGCGGCCTGCAGCCCCGCGAGGTGCTGGAGCTGATCTGGACGCGCTCGCGCGAGCTGATGGCCCGGCACGCCGCCTGCTACCAGCAGGACGTCGCCCCCGCCCTGGCGGAGGAGGGCGTCCACCTGATCCGCTGGACGGAGCTGACGGAGAAGGAGCAGGCGCGCCTGTTCACCCTCTTCCGCCAGCAGATCTTCCCCGTCCTGACGCCGCTCGCCGTCGACCCGGCGCACCCCTTCCCGTACATCTCGGGCCTGAGCCTCAACCTCGCCGTGGTCGTACGCAACCCGGTCAGCGGCCACGAGCACTTCGCCCGGGTGAAGGTCCCCCCGCTGCTCTCGCGCTTCCTGGAGGTGGGCAACCACGGCGGCGTGCAGCGCTTCGTCCCGCTGGAGGACGTGATCGCGGCGCACCTGGAGGAGCTGTTCCCGGGGATGGAGATCCTCGCGCACCACACCTTCCGGGTCACCCGCAACGAGGACCTGGAGGTGGAGGAGGACGACGCGGAGAACCTCCTGAAGGCGCTGGAGAAGGAGCTGATGCGCCGCCGCTTCGGCCCGCCGGTGCGCCTGGAGGTCGAGGAGTCGATCGACCCGTACGTACTGGACCTGCTGGTAAGGGAGTTGAAGATCTCCGAGGCGGAGGTCTACCCCCTGCCCGGCCCCCTGGACCTCACCGGCCTGTTCGCCATCGCCGGCCAGGACCGCCCCGAGCTGCGCTACCCGAAGTTCGTCGCCGGCACCCACCGCGACCTCGCCGAGGTGGAGTCCGCCTCCCCGCCGGACGTCTTCGACGCGCTGCGCAAGCGCGACGTGCTGCTGCACCACCCCTACGACAGCTTCTCCACCTCCGTGCAGGCGTTCCTGGAGCAGGCCGCCGCCGACCCGGACGTGCTGGCGATCAAGCAGACGCTCTACCGCACCTCCGGCGACTCCCCGATCGTGGACGCCCTGATCGACGCCGCCGAGAGCGGCAAGCAGGTCCTGGTCCTGGTGGAGATCAAGGCCCGCTTCGACGAGCAGGCGAACATCAAGTGGGCGCGCAAGCTGGAGGAGGCCGGCTGCCACGTGGTCTACGGCCTGGTCGGCCTGAAGACCCACTGCAAGCTCTCCCTGGTCGTCCGCCAGGAGGGCGACACACTGCGCCGCTACAGCCACGTCGGCACGGGCAACTACCACCCCAAGACGGCCAGGTTGTACGAGGACATCGGCCTGCTCACCGCCGACCCGCAGGTCGGCGCGGACCTCTCCGATCTCTTCAACCGCCTCTCCGGCTACTCGCGCCGCGAGTCCTACCGCCGCCTCCTCGTCGCCCCGACCTCCCTGCGCGACGGCCTGGTCCAGCGCATCAACAAGGAGGCGGCCAACGCCCGCGCCGGCCGCCCCGGCCACGTCCGCTTCAAGATCAACTCCCTGGTGGACGAGGCCGTGATCGACGCCCTCTACCGCGCCTCGCAGGCCGGCGTCGAGGTCGACATCTGGGTGCGCGGCATCTGCGCGGTGCGCCCCGGCGTCCCCGGCCTCTCGGAGAACATCCGGGTGCGCAGCGTCCTGGGCCGCTTCCTGGAGCACTCCCGCGTGTTCATCTTCGAGAACGGCGGCGAGCCCGAAGTCTGGTTCGGCAGCGCCGACATGATGCACCGCAACCTCGACCGCCGCATAGAGGCCCTGGTGCGCGTCACCGACCCCTCCCACCGCGCCTCGCTGGTGCGGATGATCGACACCGGCATGTCCGACGCGGTCGACTCCTGGCACCTGGGCCCGGACGGCGACTGGGAGCGGCACGACCAGGACGCGGAGGGCCACCGGCTGCCCAACGTCCAGGAGATGCTCATCGACGCCCGGAGGCGCAGGCGTGGCGCAGGCTGACCCGACGGCACGGCCCGGACGGGCGGGCGCGCGCACCGTACTGGAGCGGCACCTCGGCGCCCAGGCGACCGAACTCCTGCGCGGGCTGCGGGGGTACGAGGAGGCGGGCGGCCGTTCCGCGGCCGCCTCCGCCCGGCTCGTACGGGGCGCGGCGCGCCGGATCTCCGCCGCGCTGGCGGCGTACCCGGAGCTGAGCGAGCCGCAGTGGGCCCGGCAGCTGGGCGCGGAGCTGGAGTGGCTCTCGGAGCAGATCGTCCGCGAACACGCCTACGCGGAGCGCCTGGAGCGGCTGCTGGGCGCCGTCGCCCGCCTGGCCGGCCCCGACGATCCCGGCCTGCGTACGCCCGGGGGCGCCGGTACGGCCCGCGCCGCCGCGCTGCTCCAGCGCCGCCTGGGCCTGGCGCGCAGCCGCGCGCACACCGCCGCGCTGGAGGCGCTGGGCTCGGCGCGCTTCCACGCCGCGGTGGACGCGGTGGCGCTGCTGGCCTCGGAGGCACCGCTGCGGGAGGCCGGCTCCACGGACGTACTGCACGAGGCGCTGGCCGGGGTTGAGCGCCAACTCGCGCGGGAAGTAGCCTCGTTGCCGCTGGAGGTGGCCGCGCAGCCGTACAACGCGCAGGCGCTGGCGCGCGGTCTGGGCCCGGCGGCCGAGCAGGACGCCCCGTGGGAGCGGGTACGGGCGCTGCTGCGCCGGGCACGCTACGCCCACGAGGTGCTGGCGCCCGCGGCGCCGGTGCGGTTGACCGCCGCGAGCCGGGCGCTGAACGGCCACCGCGACGCCGGGGAGGCGGCGCGGGAGGCGGCCGCGGCGGCCCGCACCCCGCGCATCACCCCCGCCACCGCGTACGCGCTGGGAGTGCTGCACGCCGACCAGCGCCAGGAGGTGGAGGCGGCCAGGTTCGCCTTCGGCAGGCTCTGGCGGCGGGGCGCGGGATGAGCGCGCGGGCGGGATCCGGCGGGCGGGGACCGCAACTCGGGGAGGGGTCAAGGGAGATGGCGGACGGACAGGCGATCCGCGCGGCGGGGTGCGTACTGTGGCGGCCCGCGGCGGTCGGCCGGGGGATCGAGATCGCGCTGGTGCACAGACCGCGCTACGACGACTGGTCGCACCCCAAGGGCAGGCTGAAGCACGGCGAGGAGCCCCTCGCGGCGGCGGTGCGCGAGGTCGAGGAGGAGACGGGCTACCAGTGCCAGCCCGGGGTGCGGCTGCCCTCGGCGTTCTACGAGGTGGCGGGCCGCCCCAAGACGGTGCAGTACTGGGAGGCGGAGGCGCTGCGGGGGCGCTTTCGCCCCAACGACGAGGTGGACCACCTGATCTGGCTCCCCCCGGAGATGGCCCGCCGCCGCCTCGGGCAGGAGCGCGACCGCGAACTGGTCGACGAGGCACTGGCGGTGCTGCGGCCGGAGTGAGCGGCGGGGGCGGGAGGCGGCGAGGAGCGGAAGGGGCGCGGGATGCGTACGGCCCCCTCACCCCTCCATCGCCTCCCTCACCCCTCCGTGCGGTACATCAGGTCCGTCTCGTGCGTGGTGAAGCCGAGGCCCTCGTAGACCCGCACCGCCGCCGCGTTGTCCGCGTCCACGTACAGCATCGCGGTGGGCATCGCGCGGTTGCGGGCCAGGTGCCGCAGGCCCGTCGTGGTCAGGGCCCTGCCCAGGCCGCCGCCCTGCTCCGCCGGGTCGACCCCCACCACGTACACCTCGCCCAGCCGCTCCGCGCTGTGCACCTTGGTCCAGTGGAAGCCCACCAGGCGCCCCGCGCGCTCGGCGAGGAAGAAGCCGCGCGGGTCGAACCAGGACTGCGCCGTGCGGTCGTCCAGGTCGCGCTGGCTGAACGAGCCCTGCTCGGGGTGGTGGGCGAAGGCCGCCGCGTTGAGCGCCAGCCACGCCGCGTCGTCCGCGCCGGGGCGGAAGGTGCGCACCGTCACGCCGGGCGGGAGGACCGGCTCGGGCAGCTCCAGACCGGTCAACGGCCGCCGCAGCTGGCGCAGTTCGCGGAAGAGCGCCAGCCCCAGCAGCTGCGAGAGGTGCCGCGCCCCCGGATGCCCGCCGTGCGCCCAGACCCGCAGCCGGTGGCCGGAGCCCGCCAGCAGCGCCTCGGCCAGCGCCCGCCCGTGCCCGTGCCGGCGGAACGCCGGGTGGACGACCAGCTCGGCCGCCGGCGCCTCGATCGGATCGGTCTCCTCCAGCTGCGCGTAGCCCGCGAGCGCGGAGCGGTCGTGTACGAGGAGGTGGCGCACGCCGGGGCGCCGCCCGCCGCGCAGCTGCAGCCGGCCCTGCTCCGACACCGCCTGGCGCCCGTCGGTGCGCGCGGCGCTCTCCAGCAGCCCCGTCACCGCGTAGACCTGGGAGGGCGTGAGCTCGTCGTGGAACCCCACCCGACGGAAGGAGGGAGCCACCGCGTCCCCGGAGTCACTCATGCAGCGATGGTAGGGCCTGGCGTCAATCCACGCCGTTACCGGGTCCTGACCAAGACGTCGCTCACATTTCATGCTGGACCGGTGACACGCTACGCGCGTAAACCCTAAGCTGCCCCCGCATCGTGTCGTGTTCTGTCCCAGGGGAGATTCATGAAGGCTCGGACCTACGTGGGCGGGGTGGCCCTGCTGGCCACGGCCGCCGGCCTGCTCGGCGCGGCCCAGACCGCCGGCGCGGAGGAGAGCGGGAGCACCACCGCGCGCAGCAACACGGTGGACGTGCAGCTGCTGTCCTTCAACGACTTCCACGGGAACCTGGAGGCCCCCTCGGGCTCCTCCGGCCGCCTCACGGAGGTACAGCCCGACGGCAGCGTGAAGACCATCGACGGCGTCGGCGGTGTGGAGTACCTGGCCGGCTCGCTGCGCAAGGCCCGCGAGGGCCACCCGCTGAGCGTGACCGCCGCGGCCGGCGACCTGATCGGTGCCAGCCCCATCACCTCGGCGCTCTTCCACGACGAGCCCTCGATCGAGGCCATGAACGGCCTGGGTCTGGACGTGGCCGGCGTGGGCAACCACGAGTTCGACGAGGGCCGCGCCGAACTGCAGCGCATGCAGGACGGCGGCTGCCACCCGAAGGACGGCTGCTACGCGGAGGGCCGCACCTTCGAGGGCGCGACGTTCCCCTTCCTCGCCGCGAACGTCACGGACGACAGGACCGGCAAGCCGATCCTGGACCCGACGTACGTCTGGGAGAAGGACGGCGTCAGGATCGGCTTCATCGGCGTGACCCTGGAGGGCACCCCGAACATCGTCAGTGCGGAGGGCATCAAGGGCCTCACCTTCCACGACGAGATCGAGGCCATCAACAAGCAGGCCGAGAAGCTGCAGAAGAGCGGCGTGAAGTCGATCGTCGCGCTGATCCACGAGGGCGGCTTCCCGGCCTCCGGCGCGTACAACTACGACTGCGACGCGGCCGGCGCCGGCTCGGGCATCTCCGGCCCGATCGTCGACATCGCCAAGGGTGTCACCCCGAAGGTCGACGCGCTGGTCACCGGCCACACGCACACCGCGTACGCCTGCACGATCCCCGACCCCGCGGGCAACCCGCGCACGGTGACCTCCGCCGCCTCCTTCGGCCGGCTCTACACCGACACCACGCTGACGTACAACCGCCGCAGCGGTGACATCGTCCGCACCTCGGTCGCCTCCGCCAACCACGTGGTGTACCGCAAGGACCCCGCGTCGGACATGACGGACCTCATCGGCCGCTACAAGGCCCTCGCCGCCCCCATCGCCAACCGCCCCATCGGCCACATCGGCGCCGACATCCTGCGGACGAACGCGGTCGACGACTCGCCCCTGGGCAACCTGATCGCCGACGCGCAGCTCGCCCACGCCAAGTCGCTGGACCCCAGGGCGTCGGTGGCGCTGATGAACCCGGGCGGCGTGCGCACCGACCTGGTCTACGCCTCCTCGCCGGTCGGTGAGGGCGACGGCGTGGTCACCTACGGCGAGGCGTTCAGCGTGCAGCCCTTCGCCAACACGGTCAACCTGCTCGACCTCACCGGCGCCCAGCTGCTCACCGTCCTGCAGCAGCAGGTCTCCGGCCTCAACGCCGCCGCGCCGAAGATCCTCCAGCCCGCCGGCGTGGCCTACACGCTGGACCTCACCAAGGCCGGCGCCGACCGGATCGTCGCGGACTCCGTCCTGGTCGCCGGCGCCCCGCTGGACCCGGCCGCGACCTACCGCGTCGCGGTGAACTCCTTCCTCGCCGGCAGCGGCGACGGCTTCGCCGAGCTGGCCAAGGGCACCAACCCGCTGGTCGGCGCGGACGACCTGGCGGCCTTCGAGCAGTACCTGACCGCGAACTCCTCCGCGACCGCCCCGCTGCAGCCGCCGGCCGCGGACCGGGTGAACGTCGTCAAGTAAGTCGCGCCGACCGGGAGGCTGTTCACGCTCCCGTACGAGCGAAGAGGCCGGCCGGTGCCCCGTGGCACCGGCCGGCCTCTGCTGTGAGGGCCCTGCGGATCGGCGGCCGAAGACGCCGCCCGGGTCAGACGTGCGGGCTCAGTAGTCGAAGACCTTCGCCGTCGCCAGGTTCGCCGCGCAGCGGTTGGCGTGGATCTCGGAGACCCAGGCGACCGGCTTGCCCTTCCAGTGGCCGAAGGCGTAGACGCGCACCGGCGCGAACTCCATCGTGCACGCACCTTGCGCGGGCTTGAGGGCGTTGAAGCGGCCGCCGGCCGCCCGGAGCGCCTTGCACGCCTTGGCGGCCTTGGGGTGGGTGCCCCCGGCCGGTTCGCAGTTCAGGTACGCGACGTCCAGCGGCTCGTCGCTCCCGAGGCGCTGGGTGGCCAGCAGCAGGCTGGTCGCCTTGGTGTGGGCGACCTCGGCCGGAGTGGTCGTGCCCTTCGGCGGCTTGACGCTCACCGCGAGCGGGGAGTGGCCGACGGAGAGGGTGCTGAGGAGGTCGCCGGGGACGGGCGGCTGCCCGGCGGCGGTGTCGGCGGCCAGCGCGGGCGCGGCGAGAAGCAGGGCGGCGACGGCCGAACCGGCCGCGACGAGGCTGGTGTTGCGCATGGTGTTTCGCATGGGACAACGGATACCGTGCGCCGTCAGCGGCGGAGGGGACCGTCACTCGATAGGGGGCGTTTCGGGCGGCGGCTCCGCGGCGCCCGGCAGCCGCAGCACGGCCCGGGTGCCGCCGCCCCGGGCCGGCATCAACTGCACTGTTCCACCCGCCTGTTGGACCGTCCGCGCCACGATCGACAGCCCGAGGCCCGAGCCCGGAAGGCTCCGCGCACCGGGGGAGCGCCAGAAACGCTCGAACACGTGGGGGAGGTCCGCCGCCGCGATCCCGGCCCCGTGGTCGCGTACGGACAACTCGCCGCCGGCCAGTGACACTTCCACCGTCCCGCCCGGCGGGGAGAACTTCACCGCGTTGTCCAGCAGGTTCACCAGCGCCCGCTCCAGCGCCGCCGGCTCGGCCCGTACGAACCACGGGGTGAGCGCGGTGGTGATCGCGATCCCCGCCCCGCGCAGCCGGGCCCGCGCCACGGCCCGCGCGGCCACCTCGTGCAGGCCCATGACCTGCGGCGGCCCGCTCGCCGGATCGGCGTCGGGGCGCGAGAGCTCCTGCAGATCGCCGATCAGCGCGGCCAGTTCGCTCATCTGCGCCTTCACCGAGGCCAGCAGCGCCGTGCGGTCGGCCGGCGGCAGCGCGCGCCCCGACTCCTCGCTGCGGACCAGGAGTTCGACGTTCGTACGCAGGCTCGTCAGCGGGGTGCGCAGCTCGTGCCCCGCGTCGGCGATGAGCTGCTGCTGGCGGTCCCGGGAAGAGGCCAGCGCCTCGGTCATCGCGTTGAACGAGCGCGAGAGGCGGGCGATCTCGTCGTCCCCGGCGACGGGGATGCGCACCCCCAGGTCCTCGGTCCGCGCGATGTGCTCCACCGCCGTGGTGAGCCGGTCCACCGGCCGCAGCCCCGCCCGCGCGATCCACAGCCCCGCCGCGCCCGCGCCCAGCACCCCCGCTCCCGCCACCCCGGCGAGTACCCAGGCCAGCGTGGTCAGCGGGTCGGTGACCTCGCTCAGCGGGCGGGCGACGCTGAGGGCGGTGCCCTGCGGCGCGGGCTGCGCACCGACGCTCACCCCGCCGGCCAGCCCGCGCGTGTAGACGCGCCAGGGGCCGCCCGCGGAGTCCACGGTGTGGATGACGTGCTGCCCCGGCACCCCCTGTCCGGCGGCCTGCGCGACCGCCAGGTCGGCATCGGTGGCGGCGATGGTGCGCCGGCCGCCGGTCAGACAGGTCGTGCCGTCCGCCAGCACCAGCTGCGAGGTGGTGTTCCCCCACACCACCGGTGCGGACTTCGGCCCGTCGGGGGTCAACTCGTCCAGCGGCTTGGGGAGTTCGGCCACGCACTCGAAGCGCATGCCCAGCTCCACCCGGCGCACCCCCGGCGCCTCCATCAGCGAGCGGTCCAGCTCCTCCATCAGCTGGTCGCGCGTGATCACCCAGCAGGCCAGCGCCGCGACCGCCACCGCGACGGCCACCGCGGCGGCGGTGAGGAGGGCCAGGCGGGAGCGCAGGGCGGGCTGGGGGCGCGGGGCGGCGGAGTGCGGGGTGGCGGAGTGCGGGGCGGCGGAGTGCGAAGAGAGCAGGGAGCGCAGGTTCCTCAACGCCCGCCCCCCTCGGGCGCCCGCAGCACGTACCCCACCCCGCGCACCGTGTGCACCAGCCGGGGCGCGCCGCCGGCCTCCGTCTTGCGCCGCAGGTACATCACGTACACGTCCAGGGAGTTGGAGGAGGGCTCGAAGTCGAAGCCCCACACCGCGTGCAGGATCTGCTCGCGGGTCAGCACCTGCCGGGGATGGGTGAGGAACAGCTCCAGCAGCGTGAACTCCGTGCGCGTCAGCTCCACTTGGCGACCGGCCCGGGTCACCTCGCGGGTGGCCGGGTCCATCCGCAGGTCGCCGAACTCCAGCACCCGCCCCGCCGACTCCCCGCCGCCGCCCTCGCGCACGTACGAGGAGCGCCGCAGCAGCGCCCGGATCCTGGCGAACAGCTCGTCCAGCTCGAAGGGCTTGACCAGGTAGTCGTCGGCCCCCGCGTCCAGCCCCGTCACCCGGTCGCCGACCGTGTCGCGGGCGGTGAGCATCAGGATCGGCGTGCGCACCCCCGAGGTGCGCAGCCGCCGGGCGGCGGTCAGGCCGTCCATCCGGGGCATCAGCACGTCCAGCACGATCAGGTCCGGGTCGTAGGCGGCGGCGCGCTCCAGGGCGTCCAGTCCGTCGACGGCGAGCTGGGTGCCGTACCCCTCGAAGGAGAGGCTGCGGCGCAGGGCCTCGCGGACGGCGGGCTCGTCGTCGACGATCAGGATGCGGGGGTGGTCGCTCGTCACGGGATCAATTGTCCCGCAGCTTCCCGACGAAGGCCTTGACGTCGTTCACGGGGATGGCGAAGCCCAGGCCCACACTGCCGGCGTCCGCACCGCTGCCGGCGGAGTAGATCGCGGAGTTGATGCCGACGACCCGGCCGTCCAGGTCGACCAGCGGTCCGCCGGAGTTGCCGGGGTTGATGGAGGCGTCGGTCTGCAGGGCCTTGTACGTGGTGGTCGCGCCGGAGCCGAGGTCGCCGTTGTACTCCTCGCCGCCGAAGCCGAAGGGCCACTCCTGGCGGGGGCTCTGCTGCTGCTGGTCCTGGTCCTTCCGCACGGTGACGTCGCGGTTCTTGGCGGAGACGATGCCGCTGGTGACGGTGCCGGTCAGGCCCTCGGGGGAGCCGATGGCGACGACCTCGTCGCCGACGTCCACCGCGTCGGAGTCGCCGAGCACGGCCGCCTTCAGACCGCTCCTGCCGACCGCCTTGATGAGCGCGAGGTCGTTGTCCGGGTCCGTGCCGAGGACCTCGGCGCGGGCGGTGGAGCCGTCGCTGAAGCGGACGGTGATCTCCTGGGCGCCGGAGACGACGTGGTTGTTGGTGACGATCTCGCCGTCGGCGGTGACGACCACCCCGGAGCCGGTGGCCTGGCCGCGCTGCCCGGCGGCCTTGATCTCCACGACGCTGGGGGAGACGGCCTTGGCGACGGCGGAGACGCCGGAGGCACCCTTGGCCGAGGAGGCGGGGGAGCCGATGGCGCTGTTGTACGCGCTGCTCGCGGGGCCGTCGTCGCCGGTCCACTGGCTTACGAGGGCGGCGGTGCCGCCGCCGGCCAGCGCGGCGACCAGGGCGACGGCGGCGAAGAGGGTCACGGGGCGGCGGCTCGGGGCGGGCGGCGCGGGCGGCGCGGGCGGCGCCGGGGGCAGGGCGGGGGGAGCGGCAGGGGGCGCCTCGGGGGCGCGGTGACGGGGGTCGGGGGCCGGCCAGTTCTGCGTATCACTCATACCGGCGACTCTCCGCGCTGCGGATGAGAGGACTCTGAGGAGAGGCTGAGAAGTCCGGCAGAAGGCTGTATGCCCTATGTAAAGACGCTTCGTGCCGCCCCGTTCAGCAGCCGCAGGACTGCCGTACCACCAGCGCGCTCGGGAACTGCCGGGTCCGCTCGCGTCGCGACATCGGCCGCGCGTCGTCCAGGAGGAGGTCCACCGCCGCCCGCGCCATCGACGGCCGGTCCGAGGCGACCGTCGTCAGCGGCGGATCGGTGAGCGCCGCCTCCTTGACGTCGTCGAAGCCGGCCACGGCCAGCTCGCCGGGGACGTCGATACGCAACTCGCGCGCCGCCCGCAGCACGCCGATGGCCTGGTCGTCCGTACTGCAGAAGATCGCGGGGGGCCGGTCCGGGCCGGCCAGCAGGTCCAGGGCGACGTGGTAGGCGTCGTAGCGGTTGTACGGGGCCTGGAAGAGGCGCCCCTGGGTGGACAGGCCGGCCTCCTGCATCGCGCGCTCCCAGCCCTGGACGTGGTCGGTGACCGGGTCGCCGACCACCGGCGTCCCGGCCATGCCGCCCAGGCACGCCACGTACGGGTGCCCGTGCTCCAGCAGGTGCCGGGTGGCGAGCTGCGCGCCGCCGATGTCGTCCGTGACGACCACGAAGTCCTCGGCGGAGTCCCGGCGTTCGTGCAGCAGCACCACGCGGGCGTCGGCCGCGTCCAGCTCCGCCGCGGCGGCGTCGGACGGCCCCTGGCTGACCAGGATCAGGCCGGAGACGCGCATACCGAGGAAGGCCCGCAGATAGTGGATCTCGCGCTCGTCGAGGTAGTCGGAGTTGCCGACGAGGACCATCTTGCCGCGCTCGGCGGCGGCCTGTTCGACGGCGTGCGCCATCTCCGCGAAGAAGGGCTGGCGCGCGTCGGGGACGATCATGCCTATGAGGTCCGTACGCCGCGAGGCCATCGCCTGCGCCACGCGGTCGGGGCGGTAGCCCAGCTCCGTGATCGCCGCGAGGACCCGCTCGCGGGTGGCCGGGGCCACCGGACGGGGTCCGTTGTTGATCACATAGCTCACGACCGCGGTCGAGGTCCCCGCGAGCCGTGCCACATCGTCACGCGTCACCTTGGCCACGCGGGGCAGTCTACGCGGATTGCACGGACTCCCCCAGAGGGGTGATCAAGGCCGGACAAGCCCGGCCGAAAGGGCGTCAGGGGCGGCGGACGGAGCGCTCGACGGCACGCCTGACCACCGACTCCGCCTCGGCCGTGGCGGCGTCGGCGGGCGAGGGGGCGGCCGGCTCCGGCTTCTCGGGCGCCACGAAGCGGTAGCCCACGTTGCGCACGGTGCCGATCAGCGACTCGTGCTCCACGCCGAGCTTGGCGCGCAGCCGGCGGACGTGGACGTCGACCGTGCGGGTGCCGCCGAAGTAGTCGTAGCCCCAGACCTCCTGCAGCAGTTGGGCGCGGGTGAAGACGCGGCCCGGGTGCTGCGCGAGGTACTTCAGCAGCTCGAACTCCTTGAAGGTCAGGTCCAGCACGCGGCCCTTGAGCTTCGCGGAGTACGTGGCCTCGTCGACGGAGAGGTCGCCGTTGCGGATCTCCATCGGGCTGTCGTCGGCGGGGGCGGACTGGCGCCCCAGCGCGAGGCGCAGGCGGGCCTCGACCTCGGCCGGGCCCGCGGTGTCCAGCAGCACGTCGTCGATTCCCCAGTCGGCGGTGACGGCGGCGAGGCCGCCCTCGGTGACCACCAGGAGCAGCGGGCAGCCGGGGCCCGTGGAGCGCAGGAGCTGGCAGAGGCTGCGGACCTGGGGGAGGTCGCGGCGGCCGTCGATGAGGATGGCGTCCGCGCCGGGGGTGTCGATGAGGGCGGGGCCCTCGGCGGGCGCTACCCGGACGTTGTGCAGGAGCAGGCCCAGTGCGGGCAGCACCTCCGTCGAGGGCTGGAGGGCGTTCGTCAGCAGCAGCAGCGAGCTCATGGGGCTCCTCCGGTCTGGCGCGTTTTGAAGCACGAAAGGACCCGGGGGCATCGTTGCCCGGGTCCTTCGTTCAGCAGGATAGCCGACGGGTGGGGGGTGTGCAGCTGGGTGTCACATGGCGGACACGGGGGTTTCTTCTTTGTGTGGGGGCGGGGCCTCTTCGTGTGGGGTGGGGCTTCGCGCTTTTGGGGCGGGCGGGGGGCTTTGCGTCGCTGGGGCGGGGCCTCTCCGCGACAACTCCGAAAAGCCATAGGGATTGACTTGCCATCGGTCGATTTGCTGCTCTGTCGGGGGCCTGCGTTGCGGTGCGTCTTTTCGGAGTCGTCGCTCCGGGCCCCTCACTTGGGTCGGCCGGCTTCCTGTTGCGCTTGTCTCACTTCGTGGGGAGGGGTGTGCGGCCACTTATCGTGGGTGGGTGGTTGACGCTATGGGTGCGCGGGTGGGTACGACCCTGCTTGCGGAGGATGGGACCGCTATCGAGGCGGTTTATGTGCCGGGGCCGGTGGGGGTGCCGGCGATTGTGGTGGCGCACGGTTTCACCGGGTCGGTGGATCGGCCTGCTGTGCGGCGGGCTGTGGAGGTTTTCGGGCGGTACGCGCCTGTTGTTGCTTTTTCGTTTCGGGGGCACGGGCGGTCCGGGGGGCGGTCGACCGTGGGGGATCTGGAGGTTCAGGATCTGGCCGCCGCCGTGGCGTGGGCGCGGCGGCTGGGGCACGGGCGGGTGGTGACCGTGGGCTTTTCGATGGGTGGGTCCGTGGTGGTGCGGCATGCGGCGCTGCATCGGGGGGATGGCGGGGGGCGTACGGGAGCGCATGCGGATGCGGTGGTGGCGGTGAGCGCTCCCGCGCGCTGGTACTACCGGGGGACCGCCCCGATGCGGCGGTTGCACTGGGCCGTGGAGCTGCCCGTGGGGCGGGTGGTTTCGCGGGTGGCGCTTCGTACGCGGATCGCGGCGCGGCGGTGGGATCCCGTGCCGCTGTCGCCGGTCGCGGCGGCTCCGCTGATCACCGCGCCGCTGCTGATCGTCCACGGTGATCGGGACGCGTACTTTCCGCTGGACCACCCCCGTTCGCTGGCGGCTGCGGCGCCTGGTGCGGAGTTGTGGGTGGAGGCGGGTTTCGGGCATGCGGAGAACGCGGCGCCCGAGGCGCTGTTGGAGCGGGTGGCGCAGTGGGCGGTGGGGGATCAGCAGGGGGGTCAACAGGGGGGCAGTGCCGCTTAGTTCGTGCTGGGGGGTGAGATGTGTACGAGGGCCGGGCGCTCCGCGTTGCGGAGCGCCCGGCCCTCGTACGTCCTGGGGCGGTGGTGGTTCAGACGGCGATGGCCACCTCGGCCAGGCCGCCCTCCTGTGCCACCACCGTGCGGTCGGCCGTGCCGCCCGGCACCAGCGCGCGCAGGGTCCACGTGCCCTCGGCCGCGTAGAAGCGGAACTGGCCGGTCGCCGAGGTCGGCACCTCGGCGGTGAACTCGCCGGTGGCGTCCAGCAGTCGCACGTAGCCCGTGACGGGCTCGCCGTCGCGGGTCACCTGGCCCTGGATGGTGGTCTCGCCGGCCTTGACGGTCGCGGCGTCGGGGCCGCCTGCCTTGGCTCCGCACATGGGGATGATTCCTTTACGTCCGTGGGGTGAGGGGTTACTTGGCGGGGCCCAGCTCGATCGGCACGCCGACCAGCGAGCCGTACTCGGTCCACGAGCCGTCGTAGTTCTTGACGTTCTCCTGGCCCAGCAGCTCGTGCAGCACGAACCAGGTGTGCGCCGAGCGCTCGCCGATGCGGCAGTACGCGATGGTGTCCTTCGCCAGGTCGACGCCCTCGCCCTCGTAGAGCGCGGTCAGCTCCTCGTCGGAGCGGAAGGTGCCGTCGTCGTTGGCCGACTTCGACCACGGGATGTTGCGGGCGCCGGTCACGTGGCCCGGGCGCTGCGACTGCTCCTGCGGCAGGTGCGCGGGGGCGAGCAGCTTGCCGGAGAACTCGTCGGGGGAGCGCACGTCGACCAGGTTCTTGACGCCGATCGCGGCCACGACCTCGTCGCGGAAGGCGCGGATCGAGGTGTCCTGGGGCTGCGCCGTGTAGGCGGTGGCGGCACGGACGGGGACCTCGTCGACCAGGTCGCGGGAGTCCAGCTCCCACTTCTTGCGGCCGCCGTCGAGGAGCTTGACGTCCTGGTGGCCGTAGAGCTTGAAGTACCAGTAGGCGTACGAGGCGAACCAGTTGTTGTTGCCGCCGTAGAGCACCACGGTGGAGTCGTTGGCGATGCCCCGCTCGGAGAGCAGCGCCTCGAACTGCTCCTGGTTGACGAAGTCGCGGCGGACCGGGTCCTGGAGGTCGCGCTGCCAGTCGATGCGGATCGCGTTGCGGATGTGGTTCTTCTCGTAGGCGGACGTGTCCTCGTCGACCTCGACGATCACGACCTGGGGGTTGTCGAGGTTGGCCTCGACCCAGTCGGCGTCCACCAGGACGTCAGTGCGGCTCATTCGGATCTCCTCCGGGGCAGGTGCGGCAGCGCGCGCGGCACACGCCGATACGGCGCGCGGCTCGCGCGGGATGGGATGGCGGGGGCCGCCGGACGCGGGCGCGGAGTGCGGGGAGGCACCGTGCGGCGGGCGGCCGTTCAGCGGCTGGGGACGCGGAACCGGGGGCGGCGGCTTACGGGCAACAGAGCATGGCGGCAACGCGACACAGGTCCACTGCCCGCCGCTTGGTGAGATCCGCCTGTCGCATCATGGTCCGATGCTAGGGACCGGGGCGCGCTTCTGTCATCAGTGTGTCGGATGGTGAGACGAGATCGTCTGAGGCATGAGACGTGGATGGGAGGGGGAGGGCCGGCGGCGGGGGGCCGGGCGGCTGCGGCTGCGGTGTATCCGCGTTCTGGGAGCGTTGGTCTCAGTGGTTGATACGGGTGGGCGGGGGCGGGCTCCGCTACGGCGCCAGTTCCACGTCGCGGCCCGAGCCCGTGACCGTGATTCCCTCTTCGGTGATCTCCACGGCGCCCAGGCGCAGTCCGCGGGGGAGGTCGGTGATCTTCCACTCGTAGTCGAGCCGGCTGCGCAGCAGCTCCTCCAGGCCCGGGACCACGTCCGCCCCCTCGATCTTCACGGTCTGCAGCCGGATGGTGTTCCCGCCCTCCGCGCTGATCCGCACCAGTGCGCTGTTCTCGACCTTCTCCCCGAAGAAGGTGGCGCCGACCGTCGCCTTGACCAGGCCGTCGCCGGCCGCGTCCTTTCCGCCGTAGGAGACGGTGACCACGCCGCCGGGGAGGGCGCGCGAGATGTCCTCGTAGCCGAAGCGGACCCGGCCCTCGGCGCGGGCGGCGGTGGCGCGGTCCCACCGGTCGCCCTGGACGCGGAGGTCGTAGAGCCGGGCGTCGGCCCGGGCGAGCGTCAGGTCGCTGCCGTTCGCGCCGTCGGCCGTGATGCCGCTGAGGTCGACGGTGACCTCCTCGAAGCGCTTGTCCAGCACCTGCGTGAGGAAGGGGAAGCCCTTGATGCGGATCTCCGGCGACTCGGAGAGGCCGTACTCCTGGCGGATCCGGTCGCCTGCCTCCGCCTGGACGAGCCGCACGGCGACGCGGTCGCCGACCGCGGCGAGGAGGGCGAGGACAGCGAGGACGATCAGCCCGATCCGGAGTGCGCGCATGATGTCGGCAAGGGTATCGGGCCGCCCGATCCTCGGTACGCGGCTTCCTCACCCGTCACTTACGCCCCACGCGGGGCGAGGGCCTCCCACGCCACCGTGACCTCCCCCTGGCGCCAGCGCCGCGGCCCGTCCACCACCGGCCAGTCCGCCGCCAGCGCCGCCACCGAGCGCAGCCAGCGCTGGCGCGCGCCCAGGGGGGCGTAGGGGGCCGCCGCCGCCCAGGCGCGGTCGAAGTCGCGGAGGAAGGCGTGCACCGGCTCCCCGGGGACGTTGCGGTGGATCAGCGCCTTCGGCAGGCGTTCCGCCAGGTCGGAAGGGGTGCCCAGGGAGGCGAGGCGGGCGGCGAGGGTCACCGTGCGCGGGCCCTCGGGGCCGAGCGCGACCCAGACGTGCCGGCGGCCGATCTCGTCGCAGGTGCCCTCCACCAGCAGCCCGTCCGGGGCCAGCCGGGCGCACAGCCGCTCCCAGACGGCGGCCACGGCGTCCTCCTCGTACTGGCGCAGCACGTTCGCCGCGCGGATCAGCGCGGGGCGGCCCGGGACGGGGACCTCGAAGCCGCCGCGCACGAAGTCCAGGCCCGCGCGTTCGTACGGGCGCGCGGCCGCGACGCGCTCCGGGTCGATCTCCACCCCGGTCACCCGCACCCCGGGCGCCACGGTCCGCAGCCGCGCCAGCAGCTCCACGGCCGTCCACGGCGCGGCCCCGTACCCGAGGTCGACGGCGAGCGGCGCCTGCGCGAGCCGCAGCGCGCGGCCGTGGACCGCGGCGATCCAGCGGTCCATGCGCCGCAGCCGGTTGGGGTTGGTCGTCCCGCGTGTGATCGAGCCGACCGGGCGGGAGGGAGCACTCATAAGCCCAGCGTAGAGCGGCATTGAGGGTGCGGGAATGCGGAGAACGCGTCCCCGGTTCCACCATGGAGGGGGGATCAGCACAGCTTTGTCGTCGTACGAGAAGGGCCCACCCCGTGAGCCTGCGCACCCGCACCGCCACCGCCGCCAGGACTCCGCGGCCTCCCAAGCGCAGGCTGGGCGCGCCCGTGCTCGACGCGGTGCTGGGCGCCGCGACCCGCCGGCCCCGGCGCATCGCGATGCTCTCGGTGCACACCTCGCCGCTGCACCAGCCCGGTACGGGCGACGCGGGCGGTATGAACGTCTACATCGTCGAGCTGGCCCGCCGCCTCGCCGCCCAGGGCATCGAGGTCGAGGTCTTCACCCGCGCCACCTCCGCCGCGCTGCCGCCCGCGGTCGAGCTGGCGCCCGGGGTGCTGGTGCGGCACATCGACGCCGGCCCGTACGAGGGGCTGAAGAAGGAGGAGCTGCCCGCGCAGCTGTGCGCCTTCACCCACGGCGTGATGCGCGCCTGGGCCGGCCACCGGCCCGGCTACTACGACCTCGTGCACTCCCACTACTGGCTCTCCGGCCAGGTCGGCTGGCTGGCCGCCGAGCGCTGGGGCGTACCGCTGGTGCATCTCATGCACACCATGGCGAAGGTCAAGAACGCCTCCCTCGCCGCCGGCGACACCCCCGACCCGGCCGCCCGCGTCATCGGCGAGACGCAGATCGTCCGGGCCGCCGACCGGCTCATCGCCAACACCGACGACGAGGCGCGCGACCTGATCGGCCACTACGACGCCGACCCGGCGAAGGTCGCCGTCGTGCACCCCGGCGTCAACCTGGACCTCTTCAGCCCGGGCCCGGACGGCATAGAGACGGGCCGGGCGCGGGCCCGCGCCGCGCTGGGGCTGCCCGCCGACGCCTTCATCCCGCTCTTCGCCGGGCGCATCCAGCCGCTCAAGGCCCCGCACGTGCTGCTCGACGCGACCGCCGAACTCCTGCGCCGGGAGCCGCGGTTGCGCCCCCGGCTGCTGGTGCCCGTGGTGGGCGGCCCCAGCGGCAGCGGGCTGGAGCGGCCCGAGGCGCTGCAGAAGCTGGCGGCGCGGCTGGGCATCTCCGACGTGGTGCGCTTCGTGCCGCCGGTCGGGCAGGACCGCCTCGCGCTGTGGTTCCGCGCCGCCTCCGCGCTGGTGGTGCCCTCGCACTCGGAGTCCTTCGGACTGGTCGCCGTCGAGGCGCAGGCCTGCGGCACACCGGTCGTCGCGGCGGCGGTCGGCGGGCTGCCCGTGGCCGTACGGGACGGGGTGAGCGGCCTGCTGATCGACGGCCACGACCCGGCCGACTACGCCACCGCCCTGCAACGCCTGGCCGCCGACGCCCCGTTGGCCGCGCGCATGTCGCGGGCCGCGGCCGAGCACGCCCGGGGCTTCGGCTGGGACGCCACCGCGCGGGCCACGGCGGAGGTGTACGCCGCGGCGCTCGCCGAGCGGCGCCGTCGCCTACGATCGGGCCATGTCCACTGACAGGTCTCCCGAGCCGCCGGACCCGCCCGCCACGGACGGGGCCCGCGCCCGTACGGTCATCGAGAAGACCCTGACCGAGGCGGGCCTGGACTTCGAGAGCCCCCGACCGGGCGCCTACGTCGTCACGTTGCCCGGCACCCGCAAGCTCTCCACCACCTGCTCGCTGATCGTCGGCCGGCACTCCCTGTCGGTCAACGCCTTCGTCATCCGCCACCCGGACGAGAACGCCGACGGCGTGCACCGCTGGCTGCTGGAGCGCAACACCCGCCTGTACGGCGTGGGTTACGCCATCGACAAGCTCGGCGACATCTACCTCGTCGGCAAACTCCCCCTCGCCGCCGTCACCCCCGAGGAGATCGACCGCCTGCTGGGCACGGTGCTGGAGAACGCGGACGGCAGCTTCAACACCCTGCTGGAACTGGGCTTCGCCTCGGCCATCCGCAAGGAGTACGCCTGGCGCACGGCGCGCGGGGAGTCGACGCGCAACCTGGAGGCGTTCGGCCACCTGACGAAGGACGCCTGACGAAGGACGCCTAGCCCTTCACGGAAGCCGCACGCTCCGACTCCGACTCCGCGTCCGCAGGCCCGGCTTCGGCCGCCCGCGCCGACGCCGGCAGCCCCCGCACCAGCAGCCCGTACCCCACCGCCGCCACCGTCCCCAGCACCGCGCACGCGGCCCACAGCCAGCCGGCGCCGAAGGCGTCGATGGCCCAGCCGCCGAGCAGCGGGGCGACCAGTGCGGCGACCGACCACGACATCGAGTACACGCCCTGGTAGCGCCCGCGCCCGTGCACCGGCGAGAGGCGCACGACCAGCCCCGCCTGCGTGGGCGCGTTGATCATCTCGCCGACCGTCCAGACGCAGACCGTCAGCGCGTACACCACCAGTGAGCCGGCGAAGGCCGTCAGCCCGAAGCCGTAACCGGCCAGCAGCGCCGAGACGATCAGCAGCCGGCGCGGGTCGCGGTGCTCGATGGCCCGGGTCAGGGGGATCTGCAGGGCCACGATGAGCACGCCGTTGGCCGCGACGACCAGCCCGTAGTCGGAACTGGTGAAGCCGTCGGCGCCCATCGCGACCGGCAGCGTGAGGCCGCCCTGGCAGAAGACCAGCGAGATCAGGAAGGACAGCCCGACCATCCCCATGAAGCGCCGGTCGCGGGCGACGGTCCGCAGTCCCACCTCGCTTCCGCCGCCCCCCGCGTTCTTGGCCTGACTGCCGTGCGGGGGACGCGACTCGGGCAGTTTGACGAAGACCAGCACCGCGCAGAGCAGCGTCATCGCGCCCTCCACCAGGAAGCCGGCGCGGTAGCTGTACTCGGCGAGGAAGCCCGCGCCGGTGGCGGAGACGGCGAAACCGAGGTTGATGGCCCAGTAGTTGAGCGAGAAGGCCCGCACCCGGTCGCGCTCCGGTACGAGGTCGGCCATCATCGCCTGGACGGCCGGCCGCGAGGCGTTCGACGTCGCCCCCACGGCGAAGGCGACGGCGGCGATGGCGGCCGGCTGCTGGACGAAGCCGAGCAGCGTCACGGTCGCGGCGGTGGCGCCCTGCGAGAGCAGCAGCGTCGGCCGCCGCCCCAGCCGGTCGGCGAGCACCCCGCCCCCGACCGAGCCGACGACCCCGCCGAGCCCGTGCAGGGCGACGACGAAGCCGGCGTAGGAGGCGGAGTAACCGCTCTCCAGGGTCAGGTAGATGGCCATGAAGGTGGCCACGAACGCCCCGAGCCGGTTCACCAGCGTCGAGGTCCACAGCCACCAGAACGCCCGGGGCAGCCCCCGCACGCTCTCCCGCAGGGCCGACCCCATCCGGTCGATGGGCGAGCGGACGGACAAGGCAACCCCCGAGAAGTAAGCGTCGAAATACGCATGCGCAGCTTACGTTCCTGCCCGGGAGGGAGGCCACCTGATTTCCGGCGGCAGCCCGGGGGCGGCTGCCCCGCGCCTGCCTACGGGGCGGCCGCCCCGCGCCCGGCCAGCTCCTGCCCCGCCGCGGCCAGCTCCCGGGCCGCGACCGCCCGCTGCCTCTCGCTCTTGCGGACGCGCCGGGAAAGCTCCACGTGCAGGAAGGGCACCCGTTCCCGAGCTGCCTCGCGGGTCTGCTCGTTGTCGCGACCCTCCAGCTTGCAGTGGTGCGCCCAGGCGCGGCAGACGGCCAGGTCCCCGCGTTCCAGCCCGCGGGCCAGCTCCCGCGCGGTCCCGCGTCCCAGGGAGGTGCTGCCGGTCGCCACAACCGCTTCGTAGCCGGGGACCGAGTCGTCGGCGAAGCCGTGGAGCTGCAGGGCGGGGAGCTTGCGGGCGAGCAGTTCGGCGCAGACGGCCGCGAAGACGGTGTCGCCGCGGTGCGCGCCGTCCGCGGCGTCGCCGCTCCCGGCGCGGCGGTGGGCGCCCGCCAGCACCAGCACGCCGTTCCGGGACCCGCGCAGGACGGCGCTGCCCAGCACATCGGTGTGGAGGTCGGAGGAGGGGTGCGGGACCTGTACGCTCCACCGCGCGCGCTGGCCCAGCTCGAGATAGACGCGTCCCCAGCCGCGCCGGCTCTCCCCGCCCTCGGCGGCGTCGGCGACCTCCGCGTAGCGGCGGCCGGAGGCGCGGTCCGTCACCGTGCGCACGGCGAAGTCCACCGAGGAGAGCCGTTTCTCGGCCGCGGGCCGGTCCCCGTCGAGCAGGAGGCCGACGCCCTCGGCGACCGTGTCCCGCTCGGTGCGACCGGGCGGCCGGTAGCCGGCGTCCCGGTCCATTCCGGCGGAGAAATCGGCGATCCGCGCGGTCAGGTCGACGCCGATGCGGCCCGCGGAGGACGTGAGCGGAGGCTTGTCGGCAGGTTGCGCCAGCCAGGGTGTGAGAAGAGCAACAAGGGCCCCTATCACAGCTATCGACAGACCTGCGGTCCGGATTGTTACATACCGACTTCGAAATACACTCATGGTCGGTTAAAAATACTCTGGTGACAGACCAGGTTCGATCGATCGGCCGTACCCGTGCGTGCGCAGCCGTGTTCATCCTCGTCGCGGGGATGACCGCGGGCTGCGGGCTGCGGCCGGACGATTCCGCGGCGCAGGGCGGCGGCCCCTCCTTCACGGTCGCCGCCGCGGGGGACCTCCTCATCCACCCGCAGCTGACCGACCAGGCCCGCAAGGACGCCCGGCGGGCGGGGAGGAAGGGGATCGACTTCAGGCCGCTGCTGGCCGGTATCAAGCCGGTGATCAGCAAGGCCGACCTGGGTATCTGCCATCTGGAGCCGGTGATGGGAGACGCCGACGGGCCTTTCCAGAGCTATCCGGACTTCCTCGTGCCGCCGCAGCTCGCGACGGCGATCAAGAACGTCGGATACGACACCTGCTCCACGGCCTCCAACCACTCCCTCGACCACGGCTACCCGGCGGTCAAGCGGACACTGGACACCCTGGACCGGGCGGGGGTGAAGCACACCGGCACCTTCCGCACGGAGAAGGAGTCGCGCACCCCCCTGATCATGGACGTCAAGGGCGTCAAGGTCGCCCAGCTCTCCTACGCCTACGGGTTCAACGCCCACACCCTTCCGGCCGACAAGCCCTGGCTGGCCAACCAGATCGACTTCGACGCCATCAAGCGCGCCGAGCGCGCCGCGCGCGACGCGGGGGCGGAGGTCGTGATCCTCAGCATCCACTGGGGCCGCGAGCAGCAGCCGAACGCGAGCGCCTCGCAGATCAGACTGGCCCGCCGCCTCACCGCCGAGACCGGGATCGACCTGATCATCGGCCACCACGCCCATGTGGTGCAGCCGATGGAGAAGGTGAACGGCACCTGGGTCGCGTACGGCCTGGGCAACCAGGTGGCCCGCCACGACATCCCCATCGGCCTGACCGAGGAGGGGATGATCGCCTGGTTCGAGTTCACCAAGCGCGCCGGGCAGTGGGAGGTGGCGGCCCGCTACGAGCCGACGCTCACGGAGATCCCGGGCGACACCGAGCAGGGCGACCCCGACGGGGCGAGCGCCACGCTGCCCGGCGCCCCCGAGCACCGGCTGCGGGTCGTCGCGCTCGCCCTGGCCGGCGACGACCTCACCCCCGAGCAGCGCGCCCGCTTCCGCCTCGCCTTCAAGCGCACCGAGGGCACCGTGCTCAACCGGGGCGCCGAGGCCGACGGCCTCGCCCCCCTGCACCCGCTGCCGTCCGAGTGACCGGTCACCGGCGTCCGCACGTGCAACCATCCGTGCGGCGACGCGGTCGCACGTGCTGGCTTGAAACGGATTTCCGAATCCTCACCGTCTTCGCATCACCCCGAAAGGAAGCCTGACGTGGCTGCATCGCGCGCGCCGCGGCGGCACAAGATCCGTCGCCGGGCAGACATGTCGCTCGTCGGCGGTATCCGCCCACCCATCGCGCTGCTGTGCGTGCTGCTGCTGGCTGTCGCGGCCCTGACCGCCTTCAGCCTGGGCCGCGACGACCGCCCTCGGGTGGCCGAGGCCGTCCTCGCCTCCCAGCAGCACTTTGCGGAGGACGGCGCTATCGCCCTGCGGGCCTCCCTCGACGAGGGGATGACCGATCTTGGCCGGACCGCGGCCCAGCTCAACGCCGGACCGGCCGCCCAGCCCGACGAGGTGCTGGACCAGCTCGGCGACGTCTACCAGAAGTGGCGCGGTACGGCCATCCTGGAGATCGAGTCGGGCCGGCTGCTCGCGGCTCGCGGCGAGACGGTTCCGCTGCCGGCCGTCGACACCGCCAAGATGAGCGGCGAGAAGGGTCTCGCCCCGCGCATGGTGCGGTTGGAGAACGGCGAGACCCGGCTGCTGACCTTCTCGCTGCTCTCCTGGCCAGGCACGCCGCAGCAGTTGCTGGTCGCTTCCAGCAGCCTGCGCTTCCCCGGCATCGCCCTGGGCAACTTCCGGGCGATCGCCGTGCTGGACTCCACCGGGCAGATCCTCAGCACCGACGGCATCCCCGAGCCCGAGCAGGTGCTGACCGACCTGCAGCGCGAGGAGGTGAAGAACTCCCACCGCCAGCTGCGCTCCTTCGCCAAGCGGGCCGTACAGCAGGCCGACCGCCACCCGCTGCGGTCCAAGGAGCCCGGCGCGGGCGGCTATCTGGGTACGAGCGGCCGGCTGACCGGTGACAAGTATCTCGGCGAGCGGTTCGTGGCCGGCTACGCCGCCCTCGCCGCCCCCAAGGCCGGGGAGTTCACCGACGCCACCGGCCTCGGACTCACCGTCGTGGCGATGGTGCCCGTCACCGAGGACACCAGGAACCCCGCGGGTCCGCTCTTCGGGCTTGCCTCGGCCGGTGCCCTGCTGGCCATCGGCGCCGTCGTGGCGGCGCTGCTGCTGGGACTGCTGCAGCGCCCGCTGCTGCGGCTGTTCCTGGAGAGCCGCCGACTCGGCCGCGGTGAGCTGCGCCGCCCCGTCGCCGTCCCCGGCTGCGCCGAGACCGCCCGGATCGGCGCCGCACTGGAGCGGCTGCGTCGGCAGCTGCTGGGCGACGACCCCGGTGACCCGCCGCCCGCCCAGCGTGTCCGCCGCCCCGGCGCCCGTACCCTCCTGGTGCTGTGCACGGTCCTGCTGCTCGCTTGGTCCGCGGCGCTCGGTCTGGGCCTCAACAGGGCCGACAGCGAACTGATCGTTCCGCAGCAGGTCGTCAACGACCAGCGGGAACGCACCGACACCCTCACCGACCGGACCCGCCGCGCCCTCAACGAGGGGCACAGCGACCTCGCCTCGTTCGCCTCCTTCCTCAGCGCGGACTCGGGACGACCCGGGCTGGAGAAGGACCTCGGTCTGCTGATGAACGAGCACATGCGCTACCGCTCGGTCTACCTGCTGGACGCGGACGGCACCGTGGTGGCCAGGGCCGGCGGGCAGCCCACCACTCGGCGGCTGCCCGACCGGGCCGGCATCACGCTGCTCAACCAGTCCGGCCGGGAGCCGGAGATCGCGGCCGTCACCAAGGTCCCGGCCCGCAAGGGCGCCCGCCTGGTGGGCGAGTTCCGGATCGGCTTCCTCAACTCCCTGCTCAAGGCCCCGGGCCTGGGCGAGGTGCGCGTGGTCGACTCCCAGCTGCGGGTCATCGCAGGAGACACCGGATACCGGGCCTTCGAGCGGCTGGACTCCACCGACCTCGACGACCTCGTCATCGGCTCCCGGATCAAGGTGGGCATCTCCGCCAAGGCAGGCTCCGCGATGTTCCGTGACGGGGGGAGGGTCAGCATCGCCGCGGCCGCCCCGTTCGTCGGCGGCGGCGCCGCGAAGTCCCTCGGCTGGACGGTGGTGAGCTGGCAGCCCGCCTCCGCCCTGGCCATCCCCGAGTACCGCCTGCAGAACCGCACCACTCTGGCCGGCCTGCTCGGCCTGACCGCGGCCGCGGCCTGCCTCGGCTGGCTGCAGATCGTCATCGTGCGCCCGCTGCGCACGCTGGCCCGCCAGGCGGAGGAGTTGGCGGACGGCGATCGCCGCACCGTGCTCTTCCCGCACAACCACGACGAGGTCGGCGCGGTCGCCCGCAGCCTCGAACTCATCCGCCAGCAGCTCCAGCAGCAGCCGCGGCACACCGCCACCCCGGCGGGAAGGAGCTGACAGGCCGTGCTCTTCCTCTACACCGTCCTCGTCGTGTGCTGCGCGGTCCTGCTGGTCGCGGGCATCGTCGAGCAGCGGCGGCACTTCACCAACCTGGAGCGGATACCGACGCGGGTGCTGGTCAACGGCATCCGCGGCAAGTCCTCCATCACCCGCCTGTGCGCGGGCGCCCTGCGTGGTGGCGACCTGGTCACCGTCGCCAAGACCACCGGCACCGCCGCCCGCTTCATCCACCCCGACGCCACCGAGGAGCCGGTCTACCGCAAGTTCGGCATCGCGAACGTCGTCGAGCAGATCGGGATCGTACGGCGCGCGGCCGCCTACGACCCGGACGTACTGGTCATCGAGTGCATGGCGGTCATGCCGGCGCTGCAGGAGATCAACCAGTCCAAGCTCATCCGCTCCACCATCGGCGTGCTCTGCAACGTCCGCGAGGACCACCTCGAGGAGATGGGCCCCACCCTTGACGACGTGGCCCGCTCCCTCTCGCGCTCGATGCCCGAGGGCGGCATCTGCGTCACAGCCGAACGCGACCGCTGGGACATCCTCCTGGAGGAGGCCCGCAAGCGGGACTGCGAACTGGTCTACGCAGACCCCGAGATCGTCAGCGACGCCGAGCTGCGCGGCTTCTCCTGGTTCACCTTCAAGGAGAACGTGGCGATCGCCCTGACAGTCGCCGAGCTGCTCGGCATCGACCGGGCCACCGCACTCCAGGGCATGTACGACGCCCCGCCGGACCCCGGTGTGCTCTCGGTGGAGCGCTACCGCACCCCGGAGGGCAAGCGGCTGCGCTTCGCGAACGTCTTCGCCGCCAACGACCCCGAGTCGACGGTGATGAACATCAACCAGCTCCTCGACCTCGGAGCCATCCACCGCCCGCTCAACGTGGTGATCAACTGCCGCCCGGACCGCGTGGAGCGCAACGGCCAGATGGGCGCGATCATCCCCGACCTCGACCCCGAGCAGGTCTTCGTCATCGGCCACCCCGCGAAGTCCGCCATCGACGCCATCCCGGCGGGCTGGCGGGAGCGGGCCGTCGACCTGGGCGGTGACCGGCGAGACCCCGAGGCGCTTACGCGCGAACTCCTCGGCCACCTCGGCCCGGATTCCTCGCTGGTGGCGATCGGCAACATCCACGGCCAGGGCGAACTCCTGCTGGAGCACCTCGCCGAACTGCCCGCGGACGATGAGGAGGCGGTGCCGGCAAGGGTGGACGACCCCGAGACGGTCGGGCTGTACGCGCCGCACATCGACCCGTACCTCTCCTACACCCCGACGTACGAAGAGCGCTACCAGCCCTTCCACCGCCCCAGCTGGGCGTTCCCCGAGGACAGCGGCCAGGTGCCACTGCCCCGGCGGGCCCGCCAGTACGCGGAGCGGCAGGCGTCCCACCCCCTGCCCCAACCCGACCACGGCCGGCTGCCGCAGCCCGACGCCTCCGGCACCCACCCCCCGCTCCGGCAGCCGTACCCCGAGTCCGTGCACAACTCAGGAGAACCCCGTTGATCCCCGCCGTCCTCACCCCGGAGATCGCCGCGATCGGCATCGCGCTGGGTCTGCTGTTCTCCCTGGTCTGCTACCTCACCACCAACCTCTCCCCGGGCGGCATGATCACCCCGGGCTGGCTGGCCCTGACCCTGGTCGAGGACCTCCAGCGTGCCGCGATGGTCGTCGGCGTCACCGTGCTCACCTACGCCACCACGCTGCTGGTCCAGCGCCTGGTCATCCTCTACGGCAAGCGGCTCTTCGCCGCGGTCGTGCTCATCGGCGTGATGCTGCAGGGCACGCTGATCATCGTGCTCCAGATGGAGTTCCCCCTGCTCTACGCCAACCAGACGCTCGGCTTCATCGTGCCGGGCCTGATCGCGTACCAGCTGGTCCGCCAGCCCAAGGGGGCCACCGTGCTGGCCACCGGTTCGGTCACGCTCCTCAATTACGTCGTCCTCACCGCGGGCATCCTCCTGGGCGCCCTGCCGTCCGCCTGACCACTACGGAGCCGCAACCATGACAGGCAAAGCCAACAGGGGCGCGCGCCGAGTGCTGCACGCCGTGACCGTCGTGGCGCTGCTGGGCGCCAGCGCCTATCTGACGGTGGAACTGCGCAAGGAGGAACAGGCCAAGGCGCCTGCCGTCCAACTCGTCACCGACAGGCCCGCCGGGGTCACCGACTCGGGCAGCCCCGCTCCCGAGGCGGCCGAACAGCGCTGGGAGCGGCTGAAGAACCCGGCCCGCTCGGTGCTCCGTGACGCCCGGGGCAAGGTGCTGGCGACTTTCACCGACGGCGCCCGTACCGCGACCCTCACCGGGCCCAGCCGCACCTTCTCCGAGCCTGCGAACACCAAGACCCGGGTGGTCACGGAGAACTGGGTGCGCTTCATGCCCGAGGAGTGGAAGGAGGGCGCGCAGAGCACGAAGTGGTTCAAGGACTGGTTCAAGGAGTTCTACGGCAGCGACGAGGAAGACCTCTTCGCCATCGCCTTCCAGTACGTGGAGGGCGCGCCGGTGAAGAAGGACGCGCAGGGCGTGGCCTACGCCGGCGATGCCGACTTCGGGCCGATCAACCCCAACGGCAGCGAAGGCGCCGACCTGCGCCTGGAGCAGTCGGACTTCTACGACTACCTGGGAACCCCCTACACCTTCCGCAACGGAACCACCCTGCGGTCCGAGCCGATGCGCGCCCGCTCCATGGACTGCTCCGGCTTCGTACGCGCCGTGCTGGGCTACCGCGCCCGCTACCCCCTGGCCCCCGCGGACGGCCAGGGTGACGGTCTGCCCCGTACCGCCAACGGCATGGCCCGCTCCGGCCTCGGCGCGCCGATCATCAAGCTCACCGGCGCCGCGCCCTGGTACACCCGCCCGACCTCGATCGACATCCTGCAGCCCGGCGACCTGGTCTTCTTCAAGCTCGACCAGCGCACGGGCTCCAGGCTGGACCACACGGGCATCGTGCTGGGCAACGACTCCGACGGCCACCTGATCTTCATCTCCAGCCGGGAAGAGGTCAACGGCCCCACGATCGGTGACAAGGGCGGCACCTCGCGCCTGGACGGCAACGGCTACTACGCGGGCACACTGCGTAGCGCCCTGCGGCTGTAGGGGGACGCCCGCGGGGGACGGTCGCGCATCCCCCCGGCCCCCTCGGTAGGCTCGGCATATGGCCGACGCACCGTACAAGCTGATCCTCCTCCGCCACGGCGAGAGCGAGTGGAACGCGAAGAACCTGTTCACCGGCTGGGTGGACGTCAACCTCACCGACAAGGGCGAGAAGGAGGCGGTCCGCGCCGGCGAGCTGCTGAAGGACGCCGAGCTGCTCCCCGACGTCGTGCACACCTCGCTGCAGAAGCGCGCGATCCGCACCGCGAACCTGGCGCTGGACTCCGCCGACCGCGCCTGGATCCCCGCCAACCGCTCCTGGCGCCTCAACGAGCGCCACTACGGCGCGCTGCAGGGCAAGGACAAGGCGCAGACGCTCGCCGAGTTCGGCGAGAAGCAGTTCATGGAGTGGCGCCGCTCCTACGACACCCCGCCGCCGCCCATCGCCAAGGACTCCGAGTTCTCGCAGTTCAACGACCCGCAGTACGCGGCGCTGCCCCCCGAGGCGCGCCCGCTGACGGAGTGCCTGAAGGACGTCGGCGAGCGGATGCTGCCGTACTGGTACGACGAGATCGTCCCGGACCTGGAGTCGGGCCGCACGGTCCTGGTCGCGGCCCACGGCAACAGCCTGCGCGCCCTGGTCAAGCACCTCGACGGCATCTCCGACGAGGACATCGTCGGCCTGAACATCCCCACCGGCATCCCGCTCGCCTACGAGCTGGACGCGGACATGAAGCCCCTGCACAAGGGCGGCCGCTACCTCGACCCGGAGGCCGCGAAGGCGGCGATCGAGGCGGTCAAGAACCAGGGCAAGAAGAAGTAGGTTCCGCGATCATGCCCCCGACCCGCGCACACGGCGCGGGTCGGGGGCACTGTCGTGTCCCGGGTCCGCCGGGGACCCCGGTGAGCTCAGCCGCCGCAGCGGCACGCGCCGCCCGACTGGCAGCCGCAGCCGCAGCCCGAGCCGCAGCCGCAGGCGCCGACCAGGGGGAGGTGCCGGGGCTCCGGGGCCGGGGGCTCCTCGCGCGGGGTCGAGGGGGGAGAGTCCGCCATGGGATGGCCTCCTTGGAAGTGGGCAGATACCTTCACGGTCCTCCCCATCCACCGGGCGCGTCAACGGCGCGCGGTGGCGCGAAGCACCACCCGCGCGCCGTCGACCGTCCGCTCAGTCCCCCGTGTTGATCTCGTCCGCGTGCTCGCCCGTCACCAGGTACACCACCCGGCCCGCGCACGACACCGCGTGGTCCGCGAAGCGCTCGTAGTAGCGGCCGCAGAGCGTGACGTCGACGGCCGTCTCGATGCCGTCCTTCCAGCGGTCGTCCATCAGGCTCTGGAAGAGCTTGCGGTGCAGCGCGTCCATCGCGTCGTCGTCGGTCTCCATCTCGAGCGCCATGTCGACGTTCTTCGTGGTGATGACGTCCGCCGTCTTGGCCATCAGCCGCTGCGCCAGCTGCCCCATCTCCATGATCGTGGAGTGCAGGTGGCCCGGCACCGCCGACTTCGGATAGCGCAGCCGCGCCAGCTTGGCCACGTGCTTGGCCAGGTCCCCGGAGCGCTCCAGGTCGGCGCTCATCCGCAGGCTGGTGACGACGATCCGCAGGTCCGTGGCGACCGGCTGCTGGCGGGCGAGCAGCTGGATCGCGCGCGCCTCCAGCTCCTGCTGCAGGTCGTTGACCTTCTGGTCGCCCTCGATCACGGTCTCCGCGAGCTTCAGGTCGGCGTCCAGCAGCGCCGTCGTGGCGCGGCCCATCGCCGACCCGACGAGGCGGGCCATCTCGACCAGCCCCTCGCCGATCGAGTCCAGTTCCTCGTGGTATGTGTCCCGCATCCCAGTCCTTCCACCAACCTGCCCGCCGGCCCGCCCGGCAGCCCTCCGTACGGCACCCGACCGGCTCTCCACAGTCCTGAGGCGGTCCGGCCCGACGGGCGGCTTCCGGAGGCGGCCCGTTTCGCCTGCTTCCGGCAGCATCCACCATCCGGCGGTACCCGTGCCACTTTATGAATCAGGGCCGACCTGGGGGTGAACTCTTGGCGACTGGAGTTCGAGGTCACTCCCGGAAGGGTGGGTCGCGCCCCCGCAGCATGCCTAACCTGGAGACATGGACCTGAACACGGCGGTCGCCGCCGCCGCCGCGATAGCCGGGCTGTGCACCGGCGTGATCGCGATGCTGGCGTTCCGCTGGAGCGAGCGCGAGCAGGCCCGCCCGACCCGCAGCTCCCTGCACACCGAGGCGGTCCTGCCCCCCGGAGTGGACACCGTGCTGTCCGTGCTGCGCTCCTCCGCGGTCGTCCTCGACGAGGAGGACTCCGTGGTCAAGGCCAGCTCCGCCGCGTACGCCCTGGGGCTGGTACGGGGCGGACGGCTGGCCGTCGAGCCGATGCTGGCCATGGCCCGCCAGACCCGCCGCGACGGCGAGATACGCCAGGTCGAGCTGGACCTCCCGCGCCGCAGCGGACGCGGCGAGGCCCTCGCGGTCTCCGCCCGCGTCGCCCCGCTGGGCTCGCGCCTGGTGCTGCTGCTGGTCGAGGACCTGACCGAGGCCCGCCGGATCGAGGCGGTGCGCCGCGACTTCGTGGCGAACGTCAGCCACGAGCTGAAGACCCCCACCGGCGCCCTGTCCCTGCTCTCCGAGGCCGTGATGGACGCCTGCGACGACCCCGAGGCGGTCCACCGCTTCGCGGGTCGGATGCAGATCGAGGCCACCCGGCTGACGAACCTGGTGCAGGAGCTGATCGACCTCTCCCGGGTGCAGAACGACGACCCGCTGGAGGACGCCGAGCCCGTCCGCGTCGACGAGCTGGTCGCCGAGGCCATCGACCGCTGCCGGCACGCCGCCTCCACCAAGCACATCACCATGGCCGCCGGCGGCATCGACGGCCTCACCGTCTGGGGCCACCGCGGCCAGCTCGCCGCGGCCCTGGGCAACCTGGTGGAGAACGCCGTCAACTACAGCCCCGCCCGCACCCGGGTGGGCATCGCCGCCCGCCAGGTCCCCGCCCCCGGCGGCGACCTGATCGAGATCGCCGTCACCGACCAGGGCATCGGCATCTCCGAGCGCGACCGCGACCGCGTCTTCGAGCGCTTCTACCGCGTCGACCCGGCCCGCTCCCGCGCCACGGGCGGTACGGGCCTGGGGCTGGCGATCGTCAAACACGTCGCCGCCTCCCACGGCGGCGAGGTCGGCGTGTGGAGCGCCGAGGGGCAGGGCTCCACCTTCACCCTGCGCCTGCCCGAGGCGGCCAAGCCCCGCACCGGCGGCGGCCGTGCGATCAGCGGCGCCCTGATCGAACCCTCCGGCGTCGACGAGGACGCCGGCGACCCCGGATACGAGCACGCATCCCACCCCGGAGGCCCCGCCATGACCCGAGCGTCAGTGGTCGAGCCCGTTGCCCCTCACCGACCGGAGACCGAACGATGACCCGAGTGCTAGTGGTCGAGGACGAGGAATCGTTCAGCGACGCACTGTCGTACATGCTCCGCAAGGAGGGCTTCGAGGTCGCCATCGCGACGACCGGCCCCGAGGCCCTGGACGACTTCGAGCGCAACGGCGCCGACCTCGTCCTGCTCGACCTCATGCTGCCGGGACTGCCCGGCACCGAGGTCTGCCGCCAGCTGCGCAGCCGCTCCAACGTGCCGGTGATCATGGTCACCGCCAAGGACAGCGAGATCGACAAGGTCGTCGGGCTGGAGATAGGGGCCGACGACTACGTCACCAAGCCCTTCTCCTCCCGCGAGCTGGTCGCCCGCATCCGCGCGGTGCTGCGCCGCCGCGGTGAGCCGGAGGAGGTCGCTCCGGCCGCGCTGGAGGTCGGCCCCGTCCGGATGGACGTCGACCGCCACGTGGTCACCGTCGCCGGCGGCAAGGTCGACCTGCCGCTGAAGGAGTTCGACCTGCTGGAGATGCTGCTGCGCAACGCCGGCCGGGTGCTGACCCGGATGCAGCTGATCGACCGGGTCTGGGGCGCGGACTACGTCGGCGACACCAAGACGCTGGACGTGCACGTCAAGCGGCTGCGCGCGAAGATCGAGCCCGACCCGGGGGCGCCGCGCTACCTGGTGACGGTGCGCGGTCTGGGC
Organism: Streptomyces polyrhachis; assembly: GCF_042663125.1. Taxonomy (NCBI): domain Bacteria; kingdom Bacillati; phylum Actinomycetota; class Actinomycetes; order Kitasatosporales; family Streptomycetaceae; genus Streptomyces; species Streptomyces polyrhachis. Next base: position 47,219 of record NZ_JBHSZO010000014.1, read on the forward strand.
TACAAGTTCGAGCCGTAAACCGGCGGGAGACGGGCGCGTGCCCGTAGACGAAGAACGGCGGTGGGAGCCGGGAAGGGCTCCCACCGCCGTTCGCGTGTCCGCGGCCGTACGGGGTACGGGTCGAACCGGCCTCAGTGGCCGGCGCCCGCCGAGGGGGAGTCGGCGCCCTCGGTGGAGCCCGGGTACTGCGTCGCCGCCTCGGACGGCACCGGCTCCGTCCCCGCGGAGGCGGAGGCGCTCGGCGACGGCGAGGCGGAGGACGAGGCCGGGGCGCTCGGCCCGAACTCCCGGTACGTGCCCTCGGCCGGCGTCACCATCGCCTCCAGCGAGACCGCGCCGGCCTTGTCGAAGTCGAAGACGACCTTCTGCACGGCGCCGTCCTGGAAGCCCTCCGCACTGTCCGCGACGGACGCCGAGGGGTTGCCCTTGCCGCCCAGCAGCACCGAGCCGTACGCCGGCACGGTGACCGGGGCGGCCTTGCCCCCGGCGTCGCGCAGCTCGACCGTGAGGTCGGTGCCGGGCAGGGTGATCCGCTCCAGGGTCCGCGGGCCGTTGCCGGTGTTGAAGATGCGCGCGGAGACGACGGCCGGACCGTCGCCCCCGGTGGAGGTGATGACGAGGCCGTTCTGCACCTTCAGGCCCGAGACGGTGACGGCGGCGTTGTCCGGCCGGATCTTGCCGGTCTCGGCGCCGGTGCCGGCCGCGCAGCCGGTGAGGGCCAGGGGGAGGGCGAGCAGGGCGCCGGCTGCGGCGGTAACGGGACCGCGTCGCAGGCGGGGGGCACCCCCGGCCGGAGTGCGGGAGAGGCTCACGGAGGTGCAACTCCTAGGACGTGCTGGTGTTGACAGGTTTCCGCGATCACACTACCGACCCCCGTCACGGCCCTCATCCGCGACCCACCTCAACGGGTGACCAAGCGGGTGTCCTAATCCCCGCGCCACCCGGGATTAACCAATCCGAGATCACGCCCCGACGGGCCCGCCCGCAGCCCGCCCGGCATTGGCTATTGCCGGGGTGATCGCCGTTGTGCACCAGGAATGATCAATTTCGGATTTTCACTCCGGACACGCGCTTCGCGTCCGAACGGAGCACGTGAAGTGCACCATACGGCCCCCGGCAAATCGGACGTATCGTGCACGCGGTCGCGTTTGACACCATCGTGACGGGTGTGTTTCCGGGCGCGCCCAGACGGGGCCCGACCTGCGGAAACCCGCTTGACGGACCCTCCCGCAGCACGTTACGGCTGTCGTTGTCAAGCCCCGAGATAGGCTCTGACCTGCGAAAACGCCATTCAGAAGCGGCCGTTTCCGTGTTACCCTGGATAGCCACGGAAGGGGTACCTGTCACATGACGTTCAAGGTTGGCGACACCGTGGTCTATCCCCATCACGGGGCCGCACTGATCGAGGCTATCGAAACCCGCCAGATCAAGGGTGTGGACAAGACCTACTTGGTGCTGAAAGTCGCCCAGGGTGACTTGACGGTGCGTGTACCGGCGGACAATGCGGAGTTCGTGGGAGTGCGCGATGTAGTGGGCCAGGAGGGACTGGAGCGCGTCTTCGAGGTGCTGCGCGCCCCGTACGCCGAGGAGCCCACGAACTGGTCGCGTCGTTACAAGGCGAATCTGGAGAAGCTGGCCTCCGGTGATGTCATCAAGGTCGCCGAGGTCGTCCGCGACCTGTGGCGCCGGGAGCGCGAGCGCGGTCTCTCCGCAGGTGAGAAGCGCATGCTGGCCAAGGCCCGCCAGATCCTGGTGAGCGAGCTGGCACTCTGCGAGAACACCAACGAGGACAAGGCCGAGGCCCTCCTCGACGAGGTTCTCGCGTCGTGAAGCAGGAGCGCCTGACGCAGTAGGACCGCCTGAATCAGGACCGCTCCACCGGTGTTGTCTCCGCTGGCCGCACCCAGCGCTGACTCCGCGTGAGCGCCCCCATGCCGTGGTGCCCGATACTTCGTCGGGCACTGCGGCATGTGTGTACCCGCTGCTGTGTACGTGTCGCTGCTGTGTACGTGTCGGCGGCACATGCCGGCGCCCGCTGCCGTGCGCCTGCTGCTCGGGCGGGTCGCTGCCGTGCGGATCGTCACGGAAGGCCGGCAGCGTCCGCGCCCCACCTCGCGCCTGCCGTCCGGCGGGTGCGGGTGTCCCTGACCATAAGCAGCCATACCCACCTCGCCTCGAACGGGAAACCTCATCACCGTGGCTCTGTCCGATCCGCAGCCCGATCCGCAGCCTGATCCGCCCACCGCCCCCGGTCGTACGGCCGCCGTCATCCCCGCCGCCGGACGCGGCGTGCGGCTCGGCCCCGGCGCCCCCAAGGCCCTGCGCACCCTGGGCGGCGTCCCGATGCTCGTCCACGCCGTCCGCGCCATGGCCCGCGCCCGCGCCGTCTCCCTGGTCGTCGTCGTGGCGCCCCCGGAGGAGGAGGCCGTCGCCGAGGTACGGGCCCTGTGCGCGCAGGCGCTCGGGGGCGCCGGGACCGCCGGCGGCACAGCGCCGGGCGCCGAACTCCTCGTCGTCCCCGGCGGCGGTACCCGCCAGGAGTCCGTGGCCCGGGGACTGGCCGCCCTCCCCGCGGACGTCGATGTGGTGCTGGTGCACGACGCGGCCCGCCCGCTGGTGCCGGTCGCGACGGTCGACGCGGTCGCCGCGGCGGTACGGGCCGGAGCGCCGGCCGTCGTCCCGGCACTCCCGCTGGCCGACACCGTCAAGCAGATCGCCCCCCGTACCGGTGCGCAGGAGGACGGCGCCCCCGAGCCCGTCGTCGCCACCCCCGAGCGGGCGCTGCTGCGGGCCGTGCAGACCCCGCAGGGCTTCGACCGGGCGGTGCTGGCCGCCGCGCACGAGAAGATCGCCCTCGCCGGCGAGGGCGCCACGGACGACGCGGGCATGGTCGAGCGGCTGGGGCTGCCCGTGGTGCTGGTGCCCGGCCACGAGGAGGCGTTCAAGGTGACCCGGCCGCTGGACCTGGTGCTGGCCGAGGCGGTTCTGGCGCGGCGGGAGGGGCAGCTGTGACGTCCGAGGCGGCCCTGCCCGCACAGCCCGCACAGCCCGCACAGCCCGCACAGCCCGCACAGCCCGTACTGCCGCAGGTCGGCATCGGCACCGACATCCACGCCTTCGAGGAGGGCCGCGAGCTGTGGGTCGCGGGCCTGCGCTGGGAGGGCGAGGGGCCCGGTCTGGCCGGGCACTCCGACGCGGACGTGGTCTGCCACGCCGCCTGCAACGCCCTCTTCTCCGCCGCCGGCCTGGGCGACCTGGGCGCCCACTTCGGCACGGGCCGCCCCGAGTGGGCGGGCGCCTCCGGTCTGACGCTGCTGCGCGAGAGCGCGCGGATCGTCCGCGAGGCGGGCTTCACCATCGGCAACGTCGCCGTGCAGGTCGTCGGCCCGCGCCCCAAGGTCGGCAGGCGGCGCGCGGAGGCGCAGGCGCTGCTCTCCGAGGCGGTCGGGGCGCCGGTCTCCGTCTCGGGCGCGACCACCGACGGCCTGGGCTTCCCGGGCCGGGGGGACGGGCTGATGGGCGTGGCGACGGCGCTGGTGGTCCGTACGCGCTAGCCGGCGTCCGTACGACCGGGCCCCGATCGGGGGAAGCGCCCGGCGCGGGAGCCGCGTGTGCGCCACCCGGACGGGTAGGGGTGGCGGGGAGGTCCGCCCGCCCCGAGGCGGCCCTCCGCCATCCCCCGACCCACTCCGAGGAGCCCCCCGTGAGCGACCAGCTCAGCGACCAGCTCAAGGCCCTGCTCGACTCGCCCGTCTTCGTCACCGTCGGCACCGTCCAGCCCGACGGCAGCCCGCAGCTCTCCCCGGTCTGGGTGAAGCGCGACGGCGACGACCTGCTGTTCTCCACCACGCGCGGGCGCCGCAAGACCCTGAACATGGAGCGCGACCCCCGCGTCTCGGTGCTGCTGCAGCCCTTCGACGCCCCCTACACCTACGCGGAGATCCGCGGCACGGCGACCATGACCGAGGAGGGCGGGGACGAGCTGATCGACGAGCTGTCGATGAAGTACACGGGGATGCCCTTCGCCGAGTTCAACCCCGAGTCCGCCAAGGAGGCCGACCGGGTGGTCGTCCGGGTGACGCCGCGCAGGGTCCTCGGCCGGATCTGAGGCCGCGCGGCGCCGCTCGTCGGCCGGTTCGTTGCGATTGGATGTCCGGCGCCCGCCCGGGCGCCGGACACGGCCGGGGCAGTCCCCGGGTGCCACTACCCTGGGAGACGTGACTATTCGGCTGTACGACACCGGCGCCCGGCGGATCCGTGACTTCTCCCCGATCACCCCGGGCTGCGTCTCGATCTACCTGTGCGGCGCCACCGTGCAGTCCGCCCCGCACATCGGGCACATCAGGTCGGGGCTGAACTTCGACATCCTGCGCCGCTGGATGGCGTACCGGGGCTACGACGTGACGTTCGTCCGCAACGTCACGGACATCGACGACAAGATCATCGCCAAGTCGCACGAGCAGGACCGCCCCTGGTTCGCCATCGGCTACGAGAACGAGCGGGCGTTCAACGCGGGCTACGACGCCCTCGGCTGCCTCCCGCCCACCTACGAGCCCCGCGCCACCGGCCACATCACCGAGATGGTCGGGATGATGCGCGGCCTGATCGAGCGCGGCCACGCCTACGAGGCCGACGGCAACGTCTACTTCGACGTGCGCTCCTACCCGGAGTACCTGGCGCTGTCCAACCAGACCCTCGACGGCCTCCTGCAGCCCTCCGCCGAGGGCGAGACCGGCAAGCGCGACCCGCGCGACTTCGCGATGTGGAAGGCCGCCAAGCCCGGCGAGCCCTCCTGGGAGTCCCCCTGGGGCCCCGGCCGGCCGGGCTGGCACCTGGAGTGCTCGGCGATGGCGCACAAGTACCTGGGCACCGCCTTCGACATCCACGGCGGCGGCCTCGACCTCGTCTTCCCGCACCATGAGAACGAGATCGCGCAGGCCAGGGCGTTCGGGGACACCTTCGCGAACTACTGGTTGCACAACGGCTGGGTGACCCTGGCCGGCGAGAAGATGTCCAAGTCGCTCGGCAACTCCGTGCTGGTCTCCGAGATGGTCCAGCGCTGGCGCCCCATCGTGCTGCGCTACTACCTGGGCACCCCGCACTACCGTTCGATGATCGAGTACAGCGAGGAGGCACTGCGCGAGGCGGAGGCCGCCTTCGCCCGTATCGAGGGCTTCATGCAGCGGGTGGTGGAGAAGGCCGGAGCGGTCGAGCCCGCCACCGAGGTGCCGCCCGCCTTCGCCGAGGCGATGGACGACGACCTGGGCGTCCCCCAGGCGCTCGCCATCGTGCACACCACCGTCCGCCAGGGCAACGCCGCGCTGGCCGCCGACGACAAGGAGGCGGCCGTCGCCCGGCTGGCGGAGGTCCGTGCCATGCTGGGCGTCCTCGGGCTCGACCCGATGGACGAGCAGTGGGCCGGGGGCGGCAACGACGGCGGCGAGCAGCTGCACGGCGCCGTCGACACCCTGGTGCGCCTCGTGCTCGACCAGCGCGAGGCCGCCCGCGCCCGCAAGGACTACGCGAGCGCGGACGCCATCCGCGACCAGCTCCAGGCCTCGGGCCTCGTCATCGAGGACACCCCCGACGGACCCCGCTGGACGCTGGGCTGAGCGCCCGCGCCCCTCTTGCCTCCCTTCGGAGGTCTGACGTGCCGCCCGCCCGCGCGGGCGGCACACTCGTGACTGACGTACGTACGCAGAACAGAGACAGGTGACCCCATGGCCGGGAACAGCCAGCGCCGCAACCGACGCACGTCCAACAAGAAGGGCGCGACCGTCGGCTCCGGCGGCAAGGGGCGCCGCGCCCTGGAGGGCAAGGGCCCCACGCCGCCCGCCTCCGCCCGTAAGGGCCACGTCAAGCAGCGCGCGGCCAACGCCGCCGCGCGCCGCGCCCAGGCCCGCCCGACCTCGCGCCGCCCCGGCGGCGGCAAGGGCAACAGCGAGCTGGTCGTCGGCCGCAACCCGGTCTTCGAGGCGCTGCGCGACGGGGTGCCGGCCAAGACGCTGTACGTGCAGCAGTTCATCGACAACGACGAGCGGGTGCGCGGCGCGCTGCAGCTGGCCGCCGAGCGCGGCGACATCCACCTGATGGAGGCCCCGCGCCCCGAGCTGGACCGGATGACCAACGGGCTCAACCACCAGGGCCTCGTCCTGCAGGTCCCGCCGTACGAGTACGCGCTGCCCGACGAGCTGAGCGCCGCCGCCTACGACGCCCGCGAGGAGCCGCTGATCGTGGCCCTGGACGGCGTCACCGACCCGCGCAACCTCGGCGCGATCGTCCGCTCCGTCACCGCCTTCGGCGGCCACGGCGTGGTCGTCCCCGAGCGGCGGGCGGCCGGGATGACGGCCGGTGCCTGGAAGACCTCGGCGGGCACGGCCGCCCGTACGCCGGTGGCGCGGGCGACCAATCTGACGCGCGCCCTGGAGGCGTACAAGAAGGAGGGCATCACCGTGGTCGGCCTCGCAGCCGACGGGGAGGCCGAGGTGCAGGACCTGGCGGCGCTGGAGGGCCCGGTCTGCATCGTCATCGGCTCCGAGGGCAAGGGGCTGGGGCGGCTGGTCGGCGAGACCTGCGACGTGCGGGTGCGCATCCCGATGCCGGGCGGCGCCGAGTCGCTCAACGCCGGTGTGGCGGCGGGGATCGTGCTGTACGAGGCGGCGCGGCGGCGGGCGTGAGGCTGTCCGCCCCCTCGGTGTTCCCGGCGTTCTCGGTGTGAAGTGCGGGCGCCGGGAGGGGTGTTGACCTGGCGTTCGGGGCCCGGCGGCCGGTGATCTTTGACGGTGCTCGGACAGATCGCCGGGGCTCAGGCAGTGTCCTAACGCGGTGTCACTCGGTTAGAGGAGTGTGGACACCAGATCGCCGCGCCCGCCCCGGGGCGGCCGCCCGCAGGGATTCGAGGACGCCGCCGATGCGTTGAGCGCGGTGCGCGTCCCCAGCGATCCGGCGCGGATCAGCGTCAACAGCGTGAGCTTCCGGGTGCGACTCGGGCCGGCGTCGGGGGCGTTCGCCGCGCGGCCCGCGGCCCGCCCCGTCGCCGCTTCCCTGTCCGTGGGCGCCGAGGGCGTCCCGGTGCCGCGGGTGCGCCGGGCGCCGGTGGTGTGGAGCGGGCGGAGCACGCCGGGGGATCCGGCCGCCGGGCAACTCCTGCAGGCCGTACGGCAGTCGGGCGTGACGCTGGTGGAGGAGCCGGCGTACGGCACGGCGTACGAGGGTCCGGACGGGACCGGGTTCGCCTCCCCGTACGACGCCTCCCCGTACGAAGGGGGCGGCCCGGACGCCACGGAGACGCAGTCGCTGCCCCGCTTCGACCCCGACGCGACCGCGCCGCTGCCGGTGGTCGTCGCGCCGCGCGCGGCCGTCGACGAGACGCAACTGCTGCCCCCGCTGCGGGAGTTCGACGAATCCCGCTATCCGGGCGACGGCCACGTGGAGCCCCGGCCCCTTGACGTCCCCGCCGATCCCGACGGGCCCGCGCCGGGCCCGCGCTCGCGGCGGCGCAGGGTCGTCGGGGCCGACTCCGCCCGCCACGCCTACTACCCCGGGCGCCGGCTCAACCTCGGCGTCGTCCTGCTGCCCCTGCGGATCTTCCTCGGCTTCATCGCCGTCTACAGCGGCATGGGCAAGCTCTGCGACCCGCTCTACTTCGAGACCGGCGAGCGTGGCCGGCTGGTCGGTTGGCTGCACGGCCTGGAGCCCGGCGGTCCGCTCTCCTTCGCCGAGCCGCTGCACGGCCTCGCGCTGGCGCACCCGCTGGGCGTCGGCCTGACCGTGGCCTTCGGGCAGACCATCGTCGGCGTGCTCACGATCTGCGGCCTCTGGCAGCGCCTCGCCGCCGCGCTGGGCGCGCTGCTCGCCGCCGGCCTGGTCATCGCGATGACCTGGCGCGCCCACGCGGGCTACGAGGTCTCCGCGCTCCTCTACCTCGCCGCCTGGGCGCCGCTGATCGCCGCCGGCGCCCCGGTCTACTCCGTGGACGCCCGCCTCGCCGGCCGCGCCTGGCGCCGCCTCGGGCCGCACGCGGCGCTGTGGGAGCTGCGCCGCTTCGTCCTGCGCCGGGGCGTGGTCTACGCGACGGTCGTCATCGGCCTCACGCTGCTGCTCGGCTCGCTGCTCGGCGCCGCGGTGCGCTCGGTGACCACGGTGCACGTCCCGGGCCCGGGCGAGCCCCCCGTCAACCAGCTGCCGGGCGAGCCGCTGCCGACCCCGCCGGGCAGCGAGGGCCGCGGCGGTCCGGCCGGCGCGGGCAGCCCCTCCCCGTCGGAGGCAGAGGCGGAGGACAGCGCCGCCCCGTCCGAGTCCGCTGCCGCCGACGGCCCCACGGCGGGCACGACGAGCGAGGCCCCGCCGACGACCGGCACCGAGGGCGCCGCCCCGCCCGTACAACCCACGGCTCCGCAGCAGCAGAGCCCCACGCAGGAGCAGACGCCCGCCCCGCCGCCGCCTCCCCCGGGCGACGGGGACGGCACGACGGGCGGCGGCTCGGGCGACGGGGACGGCTCCGACGACCCGGAGGAGAGGCCGGGCCTGATCGGCGGGCTGCTGGGCTAGGACCCGCTGCCCGCCCCGGATGCTCAGCCCCGCGCCGCCGCCAGCTCCTTCGCGGCCTCGGTGAGGTCCTTCGCCGTGTCGATCGCCCGCCAGTACGCCCCCTGCGGCAGCGGGAAGCCGGCGAGCCGGCGCTCGCGGGCCAGGCGCGGGAAGGTCGTGCGCTCGTGGTCGCCCCGGTCGGGGAGCAGCTTGGCGAAGGCCGCCGAGAAGACGTACACCCCCGCGTTGACCAGGTAGGGCGAGGGGGGCGACTCGATGAAGTCGAGGACGTGGCCGAACTCGTCGGTCTCCACCACGCCCCAGGGGATGCGCGGGCGGGCCAGCGCCAGGGTGGCGTCGGCGGCGCGCTCGTGGTGGAAGTCGGCCATCTCGCGCAGCGAGAAGCGCGTCCAGATGTCGCCGTTGGTCGCGAACCAGGACTCGTCGGGCCGGGGCAGCGAGGCCGCCGCGTACTTCAGCCCGCCGCCGCGGCCGAGGGGCTCGCTCTCCACCACCGTCGTCACGTTCAACGGCAGGTCGGCGGCGTCGATCCACTCCTGCAGCACCTCGGCGAGATGCCCGCAGGAGACCACCGCGTCCGTCACGCCCTCGGCGGCCAGCCAGGCCAGCTGGTGACCTATGATCGGCGTCCCCGTGCCGGGGATCTCGACCATCGGCTTGGGGCGGTCGTCGGTGTACGGACGAAGCCGCGAGCCCTGGCCACCGGCCAGGACCACGGCTTGCGTCGGACGCGAGTGCTCAGTCATGCCCCGCACCCTATGCGAGGGGTCTGACAGCCGGAATCACGGTGTGCGGATACGGGCCCCGGGCCGTGCAGGCGCTGCGGGCCCGGGCGGACCTCAGTGGGAGGCCGCGACCCCCGCCGCGTACGAGGTGTCGCAGACCGGGCGGGCGTGGGCCTGGGCGCGGGCGGGCCCGTAGGCGGCCACGGCGGCGCGGCCCAGCGCGCGGGCGAGGCCGGCGCAGTGCCGCGCCAGCGAGGGGCGGGCGGTGATCTCCCGCTGCAGCGAGGTGAGCGCCGTGCCCGGGTCCTTCTCCTGCAGTTCGGCGATGAGCCGCTCGCGCAGCACGTCCTGGGGGGCGCGCGGGCCGGCCTTGGTGGAGGCGTCCGCGGCGGAGGCGGTGGCGATCCGCGAGTGCGCGGGGCCTTCCGCCCAGGGGACGGTGGCGACGGCGAGCGTCCCCGAGAGGACGAGGACGACGGGGAGGACGAACGCGAGAGTTCTGCCGATGCGGCGGGCTGCCTGGGTCACAGACGGATCGTAGCGACCTGTAGTGATTTGGCGACATTGCGTCACACTAATGGGTGAACGGGGGCCTGGATTTCGAATTATGCGGCGCCGTTTTCGACTGGATCGCGGTGGCGACATGGGCGATTTGTCGACACCTGGCGTCGAGGGGGACGCGAAAACGGCGGTGGTGCCGCACCCGTAGCGGATGCGGCACCACCGCCGTCGTACGACCCGAGGGGTCAGCCCAGGCGCTCGCCCGAGGACGACGAGAAGACGTGCGTCTCGCCGGCGCGCGGGACGACGTGGATCGTCGAGCCCTTCTCCGGGACGGCGCGGCCGCTGACGCGCACGACGAGGTCCTTGTCGGAGCCGCCGACGTGCGAGGTGCCGTAGACGTAGGCGTCGGCGCCCAGCTCCTCGACGACGTTGACCGTGACCGCCAGGCCGGCGGGCTCGTCCTTGGAGAGGGAGGCGCCCTCGCCGTTGGCCAGGTCGAAGTGCTCCGGGCGCACGCCCACGGTGACGGTGGTGTCGCCCTTGCCCGAGGCCGTGGCCAGGGTGTCGCGGTCGACGGGGACGACGCTGTTGCCGAACTTCACGCCGCCGTCGGTGATCGGGACCTCGACCAGGTTCATCGCGGGGGAGCCGATGAAGCCCGCGACGAAGAGGTTGGCCGGCTTGTCGTACATGTGGCGGGGGGTGTCGATCTGCTGCAGGAGGCCGTCCTTGAGGACCGCGACCCGGTCGCCCATCGTCATGGCCTCGACCTGGTCGTGGGTGACGTAGACGGTGGTGATGCCCAGGCGGCGCTGGAGCGAGGCGATCTGGGTGCGGGTCTGGACGCGGAGCTTGGCGTCCAGGTTCGACAGCGGCTCGTCCATCAGGAAGACCTGCGGCTGGCGGACGATCGCGCGGCCCATCGCGACGCGCTGGCGCTGGCCGCCGGAGAGCGCCTTGGGCTTGCGGCCCAGGTAGTCGCTGAGGTCCAGGATGCGCGCGGCCTCCTCGACCTTCTGCCGGATCTCGTCCTTGGGACGGCCGGCGATCTTCAGCGCGAAGCCCATGTTGTCGGCGACGGTCATGTGCGGGTACAGCGCGTAGTTCTGGAACACCATCGCGATGTCCCGGTCCTTGGGCGGCAGGTGCGTGACGTCGCGGTCGCCGATGCGGATGGCGCCGCCGTCCACGTCCTCCAGGCCGGCGAGCATACGCAGCGAGGTGGACTTGCCGCAGCCGGAGGGGCCGACGAGGACGAGGAACTCGCCGTCCTCGATCTGGATGTCGAGACCGTCGACGGCGGGGGTGTCGGAGCCCGGGTAGATCCGGGTCGCCTTGTCGAACGTGACTGTGGCCATGGGTTTCGCTCTCCTTCACCGGCAGGAACGTGCCGGACGGTCCGAGTAAAGGTGTAGTCCACTTGAGTGAACGTGTCGCTGACGGTAACCGGTGGGCCGGAGTTTGTCAGCCCCCTGTGGACGGGGCCGGGTGGGCGGGCGGAGGCACGGGAGCGTCGGGCGGGCGTGCGGTTGCGCACCAGGTTTATCCCGGGGGAATTTTTCGTACGGGGGAATGTTTCGGCGCGGCGCCTCGTTCAGGGGGATGTCGGCCGACCGCATCTGCCCTGGGAGAACCGTGACCGGACCCGTCCCCGCCGTATCCGCCCCGCCTGCCGTATCCGCCCCGCCTGCCGTCTCCGCCCCGACCGCGCCCGCCGTCCCCGCCCTGCCGCCCCTGGCCGCGCAGGCCGAGCGCCTGATCGGGCTGGGGGTGCCCGCGATCGCCGGGCTCTCCGCCGCCGAGGTGCGCGCCTTCGCCGGGTCGGCCGCCGCCGCGCCCGCCGGCGCCCTGCTCGCCGTCCACCCCGAGCGCGCCCCCGCCTCGGCCCTGGCGCCGCTGCTGCGGCGGGAGGGCAAGGAGGGCTTCGTCGTCACCGACATGACCGACGTCGACCTCTTCACCCCGCTCGACGGCATCGACCTGCCCGACTCCCCGCTCTACGTACTGGCGGACGTGGACCGGGGCGACGCGATGGCGAACTGGAGCCCCGACGAGGCGCTGCCCGCCCTCACCGCCGCGGACCGCACCCCGCTGCTGCTCACGGAGGGCATCCACTGGGTGCTGCAGGAACCGGCCGCGCTGGCCCGTAACCACTGCTTCATGACGATCGGCTCCCGCCTGCGCAAACCCAAGGGCGCACTCGACGCCCGCACCCCGGCGCTCTGGATCAGCAACGGCACGGGCCGCGACGGCCGCGAGCGCCGCAACGCCCCGAAGGTCGGCTGGTGCTGGGCCGGAAACCGCCACACCTGGCTGGGCTTCGCCTCGGCGACGGCCCGGGAGGCGGGGGTGTCCTGACCCGCGGTGCCGCCCGGTAGACTGCGGCGGCACGCCCCCTTAGCTCAGCTGGCCAGAGCAACGCTCTTGTAAAGCGTAGGTCGTCGGTTCGACTCCGACAGGGGGCTCGCGTACGAAGGGCCGGGTCGCATAGCTTGCGACCCGGCCCTTCGTCGTGCTGGGTGCCTGGCGTGCCGTATGGCGGGAAGGTGTCGGACGGCTTGTGTGAGCGGAGTGCTCCGGAGCCCTGCTTCCCGGGCTTCCCCGTCGTGGGCCGCCACCTCGGGCGCGGACCCACTTATTCGTACAGACGCCCGACGTCCTCCCGTATAAGCTGCCGCTGCTCTCAGTAGTCCCTCGCCTTCGTAGGGACAGGGCCTGCGATCCCAGGGGGGGACGTATGTCACTGCCGCCTGCCGGAAACCGGCATGCACCGAGACCCGTACCGAGGACGGCCACAGCGCTTGTCGCGGTGCTCCTCACTGTCATGGCCGTCGTCGGGGGGCACAGTTCCACCGCCTTGGCCGCCACGGTGAAACCCGGGAGTGATCGGGCAGCGTCGGGTTCGGCGACCACGTCGAAGCCCCCGGCGGCCGCGCCGAAGGCGGTCGCACCCAAGCGCGATCCCAAGGCGCTGCGCGCCACCGCCGCGGCGGAGCTCGCAGAGGCCGATCTCGCGGACGACTGCTCCGGTGCCCTCGCTCCGCACACGGTCTACTCGTGCGCGGGGGAGCAGACCGGGGACTACACGTTCACGCTCACCTCGTCGCACGATCTCGTGGTCGTCCAGGTGGTGAGCAGCGAATGGACCTTCGGGCTGCCGGCGCTCACCGCTCCGGACGGTTCCGCCGTCACCTGCGCCCGCCGCGACGGCGACGGAAGCGGCGAAGTGCGCTGCCCGACCGACCAGCCGGGTACGTACACGCTGCGGGCGAACGGCGTCGGCGGCTTCACCGTCTCGTACCTTGCCCTGCTCTCCGGCGACTCCTGCACCGCGGTCACGGCCGCCGACACCTCGCTCGGCGCCCCGGCCTCCTTCACCCGCAGCCTTCCCACCGGTTCCTCCGGTGACTGCTACACCCTTCCCTCGGCCACCGGTGACGTGCTGCGCAGCCACGTGTCCGCCTGGCAGGTGGCCGAGACGGTGTACGACGCCACTGGTGCCGAGGTCTGCAGCACGGTGGACAGCGGTGAGTCGGACTACGACTGCGCCCTCAAGGGCGTCGCCCCCTTCCGGGTGCTGGCCCGCCAGCTCTACGGCGCGGCCGTCGACTACACGGCGACCCTCTCCCGCCTCTCCCGCCCCGACGGCTGCCCGGTCGTGACGCCGCAGGCGTTCGGCGCGGTGCCCGACAGCAGTTCCTCGGCGCGCTGCCGCATCCTGCGCGTGACCACCCGGGCCCCGTACGTGTACGGCGTGGTGGGCGAGAGCGTTTACGGGAGCCTCTACAGCGCCACCGGCAGCCCGGCCTGCGCCCTGGTCGCGACCTGCGAGCTGCCAGCCGGTGACTACACCTGGGCGCGAGCGGGCCGCGACACGGCCCCCACCGCCTTCGGCCTGTGGTTCTACGCGACGAACCAGACGGACGGCTGCACAGCCGTCCGCGACGACGGCTTCGTCTCCGGCCCCACGACGGGCACCCTCAGCGGCGCGGGTCAGCGGGTCTGCATGGTGCTGCCCACGCCGGCGGGCCGCGGCATCCACCTGATCCCCGGGTCGGCGAGTGGCGGCGTACAGGTCAGCGGCCCCATCTACGACGCGACGGGTGTGCAGCAGCCGTGCGACCCCAACGGCGCTCCGGTGTGCAGGCTGACCGGCACCGCACCGTTCCACGCCGTGCTGTCCAACTCCCACTCCGCCACCGGAACCTACGGGTACGCCTACCACCGCACCGACAACACCGCGGGCTGCACCTCCTGGCCGCAGTCCGCCTTCGGCGGCTCCTGGGGCGTGCAGGTAGCGCTCACCGCCGACACGCAGAGGGTCTGCCTGGGCCTCCCGGCCGACAAGCACTCGACCGCGGAGATGATCGACTACACCAACACCCTCAACCAGGTGAACGCCTCGGTACGGGTGTTCGACGGCGCCGGCAACCAGGTCTGCTCCACCGTCGGCGGCTCCACGACCACCTGCCGGTACACGGCGGGCGCTGCCTACACCGCCCTCCTCATGGGCACCGGCCGTACGGACACCTACAAGCTGGTGCGCCGTGACGTCTCCCCGACAGCCGCGTGCGCGAAGCCCGCGACCACGGCCGTCGGCGGTCGGTCGACCGGCTACACCTTCACGTCCGCGCTGGACAGCACGTGCCTGCGGGTGACCGCGGCGGCGACGGACAAGTTCTGGTTCACCGCACGGACCCCGACCGCGGCCTACCGGACGGGCACCCAGATGGGCGTCGTGGACGCCTCGGGCCGCGTGGTCTGCATGACCCTCGCGGGCTCGACGGCGCCCTGCCGCGCGACCGGCTCCACCTCGTACACGGTGTTCGCCCTGGCCGCCGGGTACTCCGGCGTCCCGATCGCGGTGCGGTTCGACACCTGGAAGGTCGGCACGTCGAGCGGCTGGGTCCCGGAGTGCACCGCTCATCCGGTTTCGGTCGAGGGCTTCGTCCCGCGCAGCGGCACCTTCACGGAGTCCGCCACGGGCTACTGCGCGGTGATGCAGCTGAAGCCCTCGCAGCGATTCTCGCTGCACGGCACCTACAGCTCCGGCAACAGCTCCGGCCCGTGGGCGACGCTGCTCGGGGCCAACGGGTTCAACGGCACCGGGTTCGTATCGGACTACCAGTGCGTGCAGTACGCCGGACAGTTCCGTGTCGGATGCTCGACCTACTCGACCGCCGTTGCGGGCCAGTACGTCCTGGTGGTGAGCCCCGGCTCCGCGGCGGCACCACTGGAGTACACCTTCCAGGGCGTCTGCGAACAGGGCTGCGCGAAGCCGCCCGTACAGCCCGACGTGACGTCGGTCAGCCCGGCCGGCGGACCGGCCGGCACCGCGAACCAGGTGGTCGTCCGCGGCACCGGCCTCCACCTGGGCACCTCGGTGCGCCTCGTGGACGGGGACATCGAGTCGGGAGCGGGCACCGCCGAACCCGTGTCCGCGAGCGCGGACGGAACGCGCCTGACCGTGCTGCTCAGCACGCGTGACGTCGCACCGGGGGCCTACGGCATCGCGGTGGGCGACGGCGGCTACACGTCGGGCACCCGTTCTCCCGGGTACCTCCCGAACGCGTACACCGTCACTGCCGCGCCGGCCGCGACCAGCAGCCGCTTCGTCCCCCTCACGCCGAAGCGCTTCCTGGACACCCGTTACGGCACGGGTGCGCCGAAGGCGCGGGTCGGCGCGGGCGGAGTGGTGAAGCTCAAGGTGGCCGGCGTGAACGGGGTGCCGAGCACCGGGGTGACAGCGGTCGTGATGAACGTGACCGTCGCCGCCCCCTCCACCAGCGGCCGTATCACCGTCTACCCCGACGGGAAGCCGCTGCCGGGCACGTCCGACGTCAGCTTCCGGACCGGGAAGACGATCTCCAACCTCGTGACGGTCGCGGTACGCAACGGCGTGGTGGACCTGCGCAACAGCGCGGGCACGGTCGACCTGATCGCGGACGTCAGCGGCTACTACAAGAGCGGGACCAGCGGCTCGGCGCTGACGGCGGTCACTCCGATGCGTCTGCTGGACACCCGCAACGGAACCGGTGCGCCGAAGGCGCGGGTCGGCGCGGGCGGAGTGGTGAAGCTCAAGGTGGCCGGCGTACGCGGCATTCCGGCCACGGGCGTCACCGCGGTCATGGTCAACCTGACTGCGGTCGGCCCCAGCACGAACGGCTACCTCACCGCCTACCCCGACGGCATCACCGCACCCACGACGCGCAGCCTCAACTACACCACGGGCACGACACTCCGCAATCTGGCGGTCGTGCGGGTCGTCAACGGGACCATCGACGTGCGCAACAGCGCGGGGACGGTGGACATCCTCGGAGACGTCACCGGGTACTTCACCGCCTCCGGCTCCGCGTACACGGCCCTGGACCCGGTACGGACGCTGAGCACCGGCATCGGGTTCGGCGCACGCACCGGCGTCGTCGGACCGGGTGGGACCGTGAGTACGCGGGTCGCCGGTGTGAACGGCATCCCCGCGTCGGGTGTCACGGCCGTGGTGCTCAACGTCACGGCCGCCTCGCCCACGGCAGACAGTTGGATGACGGTCTGGCCGCACGGCAAGTCGCTCTCGGGGTCCCTGGCGGCGCTCAACTACCCGAGCGGGTCCACCATCACCAACGAGGTGGTCGTGCCGGTGGTCGACGGCCGGATCTCCTTCATCAACCAAGTGGGCGATGTCCAGGTGATCGCCGACGTCAGCGGCTATTTCAGCAGCTGAGGACCACCGCAGTCGGAGGCCGCACGGTGCGGTCTCCGACTGCGGTGCCAAGGCTCTGGTCGTGCGGTGACCTGGACCTTCTTCCGTTCCGGGGCGGGGTGTCAGGGCTCCAGGACCACTTTGCCGATGGTCCGGCGGGTTTCCAGGGCGTGATGGGCGTGGGCCGCCCGGGCCAGGGGGAAGCGGTGGACGAGGGGCGTCAGGGTGGTGGTGGCGGCTGCGGTGAGGGCTGCCTCCTCCATGCGGCGCAGGGGGTTCTCGCCGCCCAGGGACTGGAGCCAGTTCGGGCCCAGGACCTGGAGCGAGGTGATGGCCCGGGCCTGCTGCTCCTCCCGTGTCAGCTCCAGGGGCGCGCCCGAGGACCAGCCCAGGACCAGGTGGCGGGCGCCCGGGGCCAGGAGGTCGAGGCACTGGCGGGCCGCCTCGCCGCCCACCGTGTCCAGCAGCACGCTCGCCCGGCGGCCGTCCAGGGACTCCTCGACCTGCCTGGGCCAGTCCGGCGCCGTGTAGTCCGCCGCCACGTCCGCGCCCAGCGCCCGTACGCGCGCGGTCTTCTCCTCGCCGCCCGCCAGGCCGACCACCGTCGCGCCGAGGTGGCGGGCGTACTGGACCAGCAGCGAGCCGACGCCGCCGGCCGCCGCGGTGACGATCACCGTGTCGTCCGCCGTCAGCGCCGCGACGTGCAGGAACGCCATCGTGGTGCGACCCGTGCCGATCATCGCGACCGCCGCCGCCGCGTCCAGGTGCGGCGGCAGTTCGTGCAGCCGCTCGGCCTCCGTGGTGACCAGCTCCGCGTAGCCGCCGGGGCGCATCCCGATGTGCGCCACCACGCGGGTGCCCAGCCACGCCGGGTCGGTGCCCGCGCCCACGGCGTCGACCGTGCCGGCGATCTCGCGGCCCGGGATCGTCGGCAGCTCCGGCGGCGGGTACGGGCCCGGGGCGCCGGCGCGCAGGGCCGTGTCCAGGAGGTGGACGCCGGCCGCGGCGACGGCGATCCGCACCTGGCCGGGGCCCGGCTCGGGGTCGGGGACCTCCTCGTACCGGAGGTTCTCCGCGGGGCCGAAGGCGTGCAGTCGGATCGCGTGCATGGGGGTCCCTCCGTGGCGGGTGTGTGCGTCCAGGCTGCGACCTCAACCAAGGTTGAGGTCAAGTGTGATGTCAGACCCCTGGTCCAGGATGGGCGCATGGCTGATCGACAGCGGACACCCAAGGCCCCACGCCGGCCGCAGGTGCGCCTGCCGCCGCTGCGGGCGTACGAGGGCGGCCTGGAGCCGGACGGGGACTACGACGCGCTGGAGCTGGCCGGGCTCGACCTGACGGGCGCGGACGGCAGCGGGGCGCGCTTCCTGGACTGCGCGCTGCGCGGCGTCGTGCTCGACGCCGCGCGGCTGACGGGGGCGCGGTTCCTGGACTGCGTGCTGGAGGGGATACGGGCCACGGGGGCGCAGGTGGCGGACGCCGTCCTGCGGGACACGGAGCTGCGCGAGGCCCGCCTCGGCGGTGTGCAGCTGCACGGGGCAGTGCTTGAGCGGGTGGTGGTGCGCGGGGGAAAGGCGGACTTCCTCAATCTGCACGGCGCGCGGCTGACGGACGTGGTCTTCGAGGACTGCGTCCTCGTCGAGCCCGATCTGCGCGGGGCGAGGCTGACCCGGGTGGCCTTCCCGGGCTGCTCGATCCGCGGGGCCGACCTGACGGGGGCGGCGCTGCGGGACGTGGACCTGCGCGGGGCGCGGGAGTTGGCGGTGGACCGGGGGCTGGAGAGCATGCGCGGGGCGGTGATCACACCGGAGCAGCTCCTCGATCTCGCCCCGGCGTTCGCGGCGCGGGCAGGGGTGGAGGTGCGGGGACGGTGAGAGGGCGCCGGGCGCGTGTCAGACCCGCGCGAAGCGCCGCTGCAGGTCCCAGATCGCCGGGTTCTCCGCCAGGCCCTCGTGCATGTCGGTGAGGTCGGCGAGCAGGTCGTGGAGGAAGTCCCGCGCCTCGCGGCGCAGTTCGGCGTGCCCGAACTGCAGCGGCGGCTCGCCGGCGCGCTGCCAGTCGGCGTGGATGTCGACCCAGCCGAAGCGGCGCTCGAAGGTGAGGCAGTCGGTCGACTCGGTGAAGTCCAGCTCCGCGAACTGCGGGTTGGCGGCGCGGCTGCCCAGCGGGTCGCGGTCCAGCTGCTCGGCGATGTCGCACAGCGCCCAGGCGAAGTCCAGCACGGGCACCCAGCCCCACTTCGTGGCCAGCTCGCGGTCGGTCTCGGTGTCGGCGAGGTAGACGTCGCCGCAGAAGAGGTCGTGCCGCAGGGTCCGTACGTCCGCGGTGCGGTAGTCCGTCTGCGGCGGGTCGGGGAAGCGCGGGGTGAGGCTGTAGCCGATGTCGAGCACGGGGTGATGGTCCCACGGCCGGGCGTGGCCTGCAGAAACGCCCCTGGACGCCCGTTCGGGTGAACGGTCACGGGTTCCGCGCGGGCCTTCTCGCATACGCTGGGAAAGTCGCCCTCACGAAGGAGGTGGCCCGTGGCACTGACAACCCCGGAGCGCGAGGTGCGTGTGGTGGTGACAGACCCGATCGAGGACGCTTTCTTCGCGGCAAGCGCGGCTGTCCCCCGGGGCTGGCGCGTGGAACTGATCGAAGGGCAACTCCACGTGACTCCACCCGCGAACGGCGAGCACGAAGAAATCGTCATGGAGCTGAGCGGACAGTTTCGTGACCAGCGCAGGGATCTCGGCAGCTACACCGGGATCGGGCTGGAGCTCCCGGGCTCCGCGCCGACGCACCGCGTGATCCCCGATCTGACGCTCGCGCCGAAGGGAAGCTTCCGCGACGACCTGGAGTGGCACGATCCGCAGGCCGTTCTGCTGGTGGCCGAGGTCACCTCGGCCTCCACCGCGGCGAACGACCGGGTGCGGAAGCTCCAGGGCTACGCGGGCGCCGGTATCCCCGCCTATCTGCTGGTAGACCGGGAGGCCGGCAGCTTCCGGTTGTACAGCGAGCCGGAGGACGGTACGTACACCCGGATGGAGGAGGCCCGCCTGGGGATGGCGGTCCGGCTCCCCGCCCCCCTCGACTTCGAGCTCGACACCAGCGAGTTCTGAGCCCCCTGGCGCATACGCACGACGTGGGGCCCCGGTCCGCCGACCGGGGCCCCACGTCCGTGTGCGCTCGCGTCAGATGTTGACGCCGAAGTCGTGGGCGATGCCCGCGAGGCCCGCCGCGTAGCCCTGGCCGACCGCACGGAACTTCCACTCCGCGCCGTTGCGGTACAGCTCGCCGAAGACCATCGCGGTCTCCGTCGCCGCGTCCTCGCTCAGGTCGTAGCGCGCGATCTCCGTGCCGCCGGCCTGGTTGATGACGCGGATGTAGGCGTTGCGGACCTGGCCGAAGTTCTGCGCGCGGGTGCCCGCGTCGTAGATCGAGACCGGGAAGACGATCTTGTCGATGTCCGCCGGGAGCGCCGCCAGGTTGACGTTGATCTGCTCGTCGTCGCCCTCGCCCTGGCCCGTCAGGTTGTCACCGCTGTGCACGATGGTCTGGTCGGGCGTCGCCTTGTTGTTGAAGAACACGAAGTGCTGGTCGGAGTAGACCTTGCCGCTCGGGTTCACCGCGATGGCGCTGGCGTCGAGGTCGAAGTCCGTGCCCGTGGTCGTGCGGACGTCCCAGCCGAGGCCCACGGTGACGGCGGTCAGCCCCGGCGCCTCCTTGGTCAGCGAGACATTGCCGCCCTTGGACAGGCTTACAGCCATGGAGAGTCCCCTCCTGAGTCGTTTCCCGGCAGTCGGTCGATACGAAGCTACCGTCACCTATCCGAACGCGGCGGACCTTTCCCCGGTTCCAGCCCGCGGCGACGACCTCCGCAAATCGGGATGACAGTTCGTACGGCTGAGCGAGATCATGGCTCCATGTCCGGACCGACGCACTCCGCCGGGGGCCACGCCTCGAAGCCCCCCCAGCGCTACCGAATCCGCGGCTCGGTCTCGCTCCCCGAGGCCGAGCTGATGTGGCGTTTCTCCCGCTCCTCGGGGCCGGGCGGGCAGCACGTCAACACCAGCGACAGCCAGGTGGAGCTGCGCTTCGACCTCGCCGCGACCCGGGCGCTGCCCGAGGTGTGGAGGGAACGGGCGCTGGAGCGCCTGGCCGGCCGCCTCCTGGACGGCGGGGTCGTCTCGGTACGGGCGAGCGAGCACCGCTCGCAGTGGCGCAACCGCGAGGCCGCCGCCGTGAAGCTGACCGCGCTCCTCGCGGAGGCGACGGCCCCACCGCCCAAGGCCCGGCGCGCCACGCGCATCCCGCGCGGGATCAACGAGCGGCGGCTGCGGGAGAAGAAGCAGCGCGCGGAGACCAAGCGCGGCCGGGGTGGCGGGGGCTGGGACTGACGCGGCGTTACGACAGCGTCCGGTAGCGCCCGCGGAAGTACACCAGCGGTCCGCCCTCCGCGCTCGGCACCGAGGCGCCGAGCACCTCGCCGAGCACCAGCGTGTGGTCGCCGGCCGGGATCCGCTGCTCGGTGCGGCACTCCAGCGTCGCCAGCGAGCCGCGCACCAGGGGCGCGCCGGTCAGCCCGCCGCGTACGTACGGGATGTCCTCGAAGAGCAGCCGGTCGCTGATGCGGCCCTTCATCGCGAAGCGCCCGGCGATGTGCCGCTGGCTCTCGGAGAGCACCGAGACGCCCCACAGCGGCTGCTCCTCCAGGAGGTCGTCCATCCGCGATCCGTTGCGCACGGAGATCATCACCAGTTGGGGGTCGAGCGACACGGAGAGGAAGGACGTCGCGGTCATCCCGACGTCCTCGCCCGCGCCACCGCCGGGATCCGCGGGATCCCAGGGGTCGGCGTCCTCGCGCGCGGTCACCAGCACCACGCCGGCCGCCAGCCGGGACATGGCGGCACGGAACTCGTCCTCGCTCACCCCGACAGGATGGGTCACCTCAAGCGTCTTCTGCAGCACGTCAGCCACGGTAATCCCGCCACGGACCGCACACATCGGGCATGAGGACCAGGCCGGGTCCTAGGACCAGTGTCCTTCGACACAGGCACCACCGCCCAACCCCCCTGTGACTGGTGTGACTTGAGTCACAGAGGGCGGTTATCCGCTGACCCTGTGTACCGAGTGGGCAGCTCGCTGTGATTCAGTGGGGCAGGCAGTCGGGGGACGCGGAGGATTCGGGAAGACATCCAGGAGTTGCTACGGGGGCGGGGGCTCAGGGAGAGCATTGATGGACACCGAGGCGGAGCCGTACGTGCGCCTGGCCAGCCTGCGCAGGCTGCACCAGGTGCTGGGCCGGCTCAACACGGCGTGGAGCCTGGCCGACACGCTGCAGAGCGTGGCGGACGGGCTGGTGACCGCTCTCGGCTACGAGCAGGTCGTGGTCAACCTGGTCCGCCAGGACGGCGACCTCGTCGTCGCCGCCATCTCCGGCAGCCCCACCACCGAGGCCCTCCTCGCGGGCCGGGTCGGCTCGCGCGCCTCCTGGGACCGCCGGCTGGCGATGGGCGAGCGCTGGGGCGACCTGCGCTTCATCCCGCACACCGAGGGCTGGGTCCTCGACACCGACGACGTCCCGCAGACCCACCCCCCCTGCCCGCTGCCCGTCAGCCCCGTCGACTGGTGCACCGGCGACCGCCTCTTCGCCCCGATGTACGACCCGGACGGCGAGCTGCTGGGCGTCCTGTCCGTGGACATGCCGGCCAACGGGCGAATACCGGGCCCCTGGGGCCGCGAGGCCCTCCAGCTCTACGCCTCCCAGGCCGCCATCGCCATCAGCAACGCCCGGCTGCGCGCCAACATGCAGCGCGCCCTGGTCCGCCTGGAGCGCGAGCAGCAGGCGCTGCGGGCCAGCGAGGAGTCCTTCCGCCAGGCCTTCGAGTACGCGCCGAGCGGCATGGCCGTCGCCGAGCTGGGCGGCGACCAGCCCGGCCGCCTGATCCGTACCAACGACGCCCTGTGCCGGCTGCTGGACCGCGCCCCGGCCGCGCTGCGGCGGCTGTCGTTCTCCGACCTCGTCCACCCCGACGACGTGGGCACCCTGATGGGCACCTTCGCCGAGGGCGGCCGCGCCGAGCTGCGCCTGAAGCGGCGCGGCGGCAGCTACGTCTGGGCCTCCCTGCGCAACTCGGTGGTGGCGGACGCCGCCGACGGCCCGCAGTACCTGCTCACGCACGTCGAGGACATCGAGGAGCGCAAGCACCGCGAGCTGCACCTGGCGCACCGCGCCAGCCACGACGCGCTCACCGGCCTGCCCAACAGCGCCGAGCTGCGCGCCCGGCTCACCGCCCGGCTCTGCGAGCACGCGCCGGACCCGTACGCGGCGGCCGGCGGCGGCCCGTACCTCGCGCCGCTGCCGGACGTCTCCGACACCGGCGGCCGCGGCTTCCCGATCGACGGGGACTGGGGCCCCGCGACGTACGAGTACCGGACCTACGACCCCTCGCTCTACGCGCATCACGCGCACGCCGTGGCGCCCGTGGAGGAGGACGCCGCCGCCCGGGGGCTGGCGGTGCTCTTCTGCGACCTCGACGGCTTCAAGTCCATCAACGACGGCTACGGCCACGACGCCGGCGACGCGGTGCTGGTCGAGGTCGCGCACCGGCTCACCGGCGCGGTGCGCGACGGCGACACCGTGGCGCGCCTGGGCGGCGACGAGTTCGTCGTCCTCGCCGACGGCCTGGGCACGGTGGAGGCGGCGGACCTGGCGGTCCGGCTGCGCAACGCGATCATCCCGCCGATCGGCCTGGACGACGGCCGGGCGGTACGGGTCGGGGTCAGCGTCGGTGTGGGCTGGGCGGCGTGCGGGATGTCGGTCAAGGAGGTGCTCTCCTCGGCGGACCAGCTGATGTACCGCGAGAAGCGCCGGGGGAAGGCGCACCGCAGGGCGGGATAGGGCGGTCCTGGGCGGCCCTGGGCGGCACAGCGGCCCCCGGGCGTTCGGAATCCGGACTCTGGAACGTAGGGGTCCGGAAACCCGGTCTTAGCCCGAACGGGTAGGCTCGGCCCTCGTCAGCAGTGTGCCGGGGGCCGGGTACCTACAGAGGAGTGGCAGGTAATGACGGACGGTTACAGCGGTGGTCCGGGCGGCCAGCCGACCGCGGACGACGACCCGTTCGCCCACCTGTACCGGCGTGAGGGCGGCGCTCCGGCGGAGGAGACCGCGCCGATAAGCCACGCGCCCGGAGTGCCCCGGACCTCGTACAACCAGGTGCGGACCGTCGGCGAGCGGCAGTACGGCCAGCCCGCGCCGCACTACGCGGCCCCCGAGACCTACGGCGGCCCGGGCGCCCGGCCGCAGCCCGAGCCGGGCGACGGCTACGGGCCGGGCCCGGGACACGGCGGCGGCCGGCGCGGCGCGGGTGGTGGCGGCGGCGGGCTGCAGGGCAATCCGCTGCTCCTCGGTGCGATCGCCGTCGTCGCGACGGTCGTGATCGCGATCGGTGCGGCGATGCTGTTCAGCAAGGACGACGAGAAGAAGGACGCCGGCCCCGCCACGACGGCGTCCGCCCCGGCGGGCGAGGCCAAGAAGAAGCAGGACGGCAAGGACAAGGACGCCGCGAAGCCGAAGCTCTCGCCGCCGCTGGACGCCGCCAAGGCAGTCCTCGCCGGCGGGACCGTCCTGGCCGGGGACATCCCCGGCGCGAAGTCGGCGGGCGGTCAGTACATCGCGGGCATCACCGCGCCCGGTGCCTCCGCGACCTGGACGGTCGAGGTGCCTGCGGCCGGCAGCTACCACGTCTACGTCGACTACGGCGTGCCCGGCAAGGACCAGGCACTGACGCTGACGGTCAACGGCGAGGCGCAGACGCGCAAGCTCAACATGAAGAACTTCGCGAACGCCAAGGCCGGCGAGTGGGACAAGGGCTGGACGTACACGTACGCCCTCGCCGACCTGAAGGCCGGTACGAACACGATCGCCCTCTCCTGCCAGCCGGGCGACACGTGCGAGGTCAACCTCGACCGCCTGGAGGTCAGGGCCGGGGAGCGCTAGGCGCCCGCCACCACCCGCAGGAACCTCTCCACCGTCCCCGCCACGGCCTCCCTGGCGGGGGCGAGGTACGTCCGGGGGTCGACGGCCGCCGGGTGCGCCGCCAGGTACTCCCGGACCGCGCCCGTGAACGCCGTGTTCAGCGCCGTACCCACGTTGATCTTGACCATGCCGGCCGCGACCGCCCGCGCGATCTCCGCGTCGGGGACGCCCGAGGAGCCGTGCAGGACCAGCGGGACGGGCACCGACTCCCGCAGCCTGGCGATCAGTTCGTGGTCCAGCGCCGCCGTGCGCTCGACCATCGCGTGCGTGCTGCCCACCGCGACGGCCAGCGCGTCCACCCCGGTCTCGGCGACGTAGGCGGCTGCCTCGACCGGATCCGTACGGACCCCCGGCGCGTGCGCGTCCAGCGGCGCGTCCCCCGCCTTGCCGCCGACGCGGCCCAGCTCGGCCTCGACCCACACCCCGTGCGCGTGCCCCCAGCGCACGGCGGCGGCGGTGGCGGCGACGTTCTCGGCGTAGGGCAGCTTCGAGGCGTCGAACATCACCGAGCTGAAGCCGGCCTCCGCGGCCCGGTGCAGCAGTCCGGCGGAGACCACGTGGTCCAGGTGCAGCGACAGCTCCGCCTGCGCGCCGCGCGCCACCTCCGCGATCGCCGCCGCGAGGGGCGCCAGTTCGCCGCCGTGGAAGCGCACCGCGTTCTCCGACACCTGGAGGACCGCGGCGGCGCCCGCCGCCTGCGCGCCGCGCGCGACGGCCTCGGCGTGCTCCAGGGTGATCACGTTGAACGCGGCCACCCCCCGGCCCGTGCCGCGGGCGCGGTCGATCAGCTCTGCGGTGGGCACCAGCGGCATGTCCCGCTCCAGTTCACGTGAGGACGGAGGCGGGGTACGGGCCCACCTCGACGGTGTCGAGCAGTGTCTCGTAGACCCCGCGGTCGAACTCGCCGGCCGTCGGCGCCGCCACGGTGGCCGCCGACAGCGCGACGGCGCGCGCCAGCCGCCGCGGCCAGTCCAGCCCCTCGGCCAGCGCCGAGAGCAGCCCGGCGACGGCGGAGTCGCCCGCGCCCGTCGGGTTGCCGGCGATACGGCGGGGCGGGGCGGCGCGCCAGGCGCCCTCGCCGGTGAGGGCGAGCACGCCCTCGGGGCCCAGCGAGGCGACGACGGCGCCGGCGCCGCGCCGGCGGGCGGCGAGGGCGGCGCGCTCGGGGTCGGTGGAGCCGGTGAGCTGGGCGAGTTCCTCGGCGTTGGGCTTGACCAGGTCGGGCCGGGCGGCGATCCCGCGCACCAGCGGCTCGCCGCTGGTGTCGAGCAGGACGGGCACACCGGCCGCGCGGGCGGCGCGCACCAGTTCGCCGTACGCGCCGACGGGCACCCCCGGCGGCAGGCTGCCGCACAGGGCGACGGCCGCGGCGCCGGCGAGCAGGGCGGTGTAGCGGGCGCGGAAGGCGTCCCACTCGGCCGCGGTGACGTGCGGGCCCGGCTCGTTGAACTGGGTGGTGTCGCCGGTGGACCCGTCGACGACGGCGAGGGTGCGCCGGGTGGTGCCGGCGACGGCGACCAGCTCGTCGCGCACGCCGGCGCAGTCGCCGAGCAGGGCGCGCACGCGCGCGCCGGTGGCGCCGCCCGCCAGGCCGGTGGCGACCGCCTCGTGGCCGAGGGCGGCCAGCACCCGGGCGACGTTCAGGCCCTTGCCGCCCGGCCGCTCCACCGCCTCCGTGACGCGGTGGCTGGCGTGGGCGCGCAGGCGGGGCACTCGATACGTCAGATCCAGTGCGGCGTTGAGAGTAACCGTGAGTAGCATCGTCGAGCCGATCATGCCAAAGCGGCGGCGATCAGCCCAGGGCCGGGACAGGCCGCCGCCGCTTTCGATACCGCTTCGTGTCGTACGCCGGGTCCGTACCTCAGCCGACCGCGGGCCGTACGACCCACGCGCCCTTGCGCAGCACACCCGCCACCGCGAAGTCGCCGTCCAGGACGACGAGGTCGGCGTCCTTGCCGGCCTCCAGCGAGCCGATCCGCTCGTACGCCCCCAGCAGCCGCGCCGGGTTGGCGCTCAGCGCCCGCACCGCGTCCGCGACGGGGATGCGGTCGACGGTGACCGCGCGGCGCAGCACCCGGTCCATGGTGAGGGTGGAGCCGGCGATGGAGCCGGCGCCCGTGTCGTCGCGGATACGGGCCACGCCGTCCCTGACCTCGACCTCCATCGGCCCCAACCGGTAGCTCCCGTCGCCCGATCCGGCCGCGCCCATCGCGTCGGTGATGAAGACGACCCGGTCCGGTCCGGCGGCGCGGTAGGCCAGCTCCAGGGCGGCCGGGTGCAGATGGGTGCCGTCGTTGATCAGCTCGACGGTGACGCGCTCATCCTCCAGCAGCGCGGCGACGGGGCCGGGGGAGCGGTGGCCGAGCGGGGGCATCGCGTTGAACAGGTGCGTGGCGACGCGCGCGCCGGCGTCCACGGCCTCGCGGGCCGTCTCGTAGCTGCCGTCGGTGTGGCCGATCGCGGGGATGACGCCCAGCTCGGCCAGCAGGCGCACCGAGGCCAGTCCGCCGGGGAGTTCGGGCGCCAGGGTCATCATCCGGGCGGCGCCGTTCGCGGCGTCGACCAGCTTGCGCACGTCCGCCGGGTCGGGGTCGCGCAGCAGCCCCGGCTGGTGGGCGCCGCAGCGGTGCGGGGAGATGAAGGGGCCCTCGAAGTGGATGCCGGCCAGCTCGCCCTGCTCGGTCAGCTCCGCCAGCACGGCCGCCTGGCGGGCGAGTTCGCCCAGGTCGCCGGTGACGGTGGAGGCGAGCATGGTGGTGGTGCCGTGCCGGCGGTGGGTGTCGATCACCGTCATCGCCTCGGCCGCCTCGCCGGCGGAGAAGGAGGCGCCGCCCCCGCCGTGGCTGTGGATGTCGACGAAGCCCGGCACGATCCAGTGCCCGGCGAGCTCGACTCGCGTCGCGCCGGCCGCCCCCGGCGCCACGATGCGGCCACCGGCCACCGCGACGGTGCCGTTGTCCACGACCCCCGAGGGCAGCACCACGCGGGCGCCGGTCAACTCCATGCTGGGGGGGCTCTGGGGCATCAGGCGGTTACCTCCGTACGACGGGTGTGGTCACGGCCCGCGGACCCGGCGAGCAGGTCCCAGGCCAGCAGGCCCGCGCCCAGGCAGCCGGCGGTGTCGCCGAGCCGCGCCGGGACGATCTCGGGTCGATTCTGGAAGGCGATGCGCTCCCCGACCGCCTCCCGCAGCGGTACGAAGAGCGTGTCGCCGGCCTCCGCGAGCCCGCCGCCGACCACGATCGCCGCCGGGTCCAGGAGGGTGAGGGCGGTGAGCAGTCCGTCGGCGAGGATGTCCACGGCCTGCTGCCAGACCGCGCCGGCGGCCTCGTCGCCGGCGCGGACCGCGCGGGCGCAGTCGGCGGCGGTGGCGCCCGGGCCGCCGCCGGCCCGCGCCCAGGCGAGTCCGACGGCGGAGGCGGAGGCGTAGCGCTCCAGGCAGCCGCGCTGGCCGCAGCCGCAGGGGATGCCGCCGGGGCGCACCACGATGTGGCCGATCTCGCCGGAGGCGCCGCCCGCGCCGGGCTCGATACGGCCCTCGATGCCGATACCGGCGGCGATGCCCGTACCCAGCGCGATGAAGAGGAAGCGGTCGACGCCGTGCGCGGCGCCCAGGCGGCCCTCGGCCAGCCCGCCGCAGCGCAGGTCGTGGCCGAGGGCGACGGGGACGCCGAGGCGCTCGCCGAGCAGGGCGCGGAAGGGGACGTCGCGCCAGCCGATGTTGGCGGAGAAGACCGCCGTCCCGCGGGCTTCGTCCACGATGCCGGGCACCGCCACGCCCGCGGCGGCCGGGGGCTCGCCGAAGCGGCGTGCCCCCTCCTCGGCCAGCTCGCCCGCGAAGGCCAGGACCGCCTCGACGACCGCCTCGGGGCCGCGCGCGCGGCCGGTCTCGCGGCGGGCCTCGTACAGCAGCGAGCCGTCCGCCCCGACCAGGGCGGCTTTCATGCCGGTGCCGCCCACATCCAGGGCGATGACGTGTCTCACGGGGACAGTCTCGCCTGCCGGACGAGAGAGGTCTAGTCCAGTCTGCGGGTGATTCCGGTACGAAGCGCGGCACGGGTGAGGGAATTCACACCGGGGGGCGTGGAATGCGGCGGGTGTGCTGCGGAGCCGGTTCGGCGGGGCCGGATGAAGTTCCGGTGTTCCTCGGGGTGTTGCCCGGTGGCGATCCGTCGAAATCCGGGTTCGGGGCGTTGCGGAGGAGCTGAGGGGCTGGTGTAGATCTGAGGGCGGTTCTGGAGGGGGTGCCCCGTGTGCCTATGGTGTCTCCGCAACAAATTTCCCGGCTTGAGGTGAGCGGTACTGTGCAGCGGCGACGGTTCTTCCAGGTAGCGGCGGCAGGAGCCGCCACAGCGATGGGTGGTATATCCCTCACGGGCTGCGGCGCGGCCTCCGGCGACGACGGCGGGGACGTGGTGCTGCGGCTCGTCGCCGCCGAGTACGGCAAGCCCGGCGGCAAGACCGGCTCCAAGCACTACTGGGAGGAGCTGGCCGACTCCTTCACCGAGAGCCACCCCGGCACCCGGATCGAGGTCAAGGTCGTCGACTGGAAGTACGTCGACGCCGAGGTCAAGCGGATGGTCGACGCGGGCAACCCGCCGGACCTGGCGCAGACCGGCAGTTACGCCGACTACGCCGACGCCGGCCTGCTCTACAGCGCCGACGAGATCCTCTCCATCGCCACCGAGTCGAACTTCGTCAGCAGCCTCGCGGAGGCCGGCCAGGTCAACCGCACCTCCTACGGGCTGCCCTTCGCCTCCAGCTCCCGGCTCCTCTTCTTCAACAAGGACCTCTTCACCCGGGCCGGCCTGGACGCGGCGAAGGGCCCCGGCAGCTGGGGCGGGATCGAGGCCGCCGCCAAGGCGCTGAAGGGCATCGGCATCGCGACGCCCTTCGGGCTCCCGCTGGGCCCCGAGGAGGCGCAGGCGGAGTCCCTGCTGTGGATGCTCGGCAACGGCGGCGGCTACACCGACCAGGTCGGCGGCTACAACCTGGACGCCCCCGAGAACATCGAGGCGTTCCAGTGGATCCAGGGCCACCTCACGGGCAAGGGACTGGCGACGGCGGACCCGCGCGGGACCGACCGCGAGCAGGTCTTCGCGGACTTCACCAAGGGCCGGGTCGGGATGTTCTTCGGCCACCCCACGCTGATGCGGGCGGCCAAGGAGGCCGGCATCGACCTCGGCATCGTCGAGCAGCTGCCCGGCCGGTCCAGCCCCTCCTCGTCCACGATGGGCGTCGTGGACTGGCTGATGGCCTTCAAGGCCAACGGCCACCGCGAGGCGATCAAGGACTTCCTCGACTTCGTCTACAGCGACGAGCAGGTGCTGCGGTTCTCCGCGCGGTACGACATGCTGCCGACGACCGTCACCGGCGTGAACACGCTGCGCGCCAAGCGGCCGGACCTGGTGCCGTTCCTGCGCCAGCTCGACACGGCGGTGTTCTATCCGGCCGAGAAGACGACGTGGTCGGTGGTCAGCGCGAAGATCAAGCAGCAGATCGGCAAGGCCGCGACGTCGGGGGGCAACGCGGAGCGGATCCTGGGGGACCTGCAGGCGTTCGCACAGCGGGAGACGCAGCGCGAGGAGTGAGCGCGGGCCGGCTGGTCGCGTCGCGCTGCGGGGGCGGAGGTTTGCAGGGGGGCCGGCTGGTCGCGTCGCGCTGCGGGGGCTTCGCCCCCGGGCCCCCGGATCGGCACTTCGTGCCTCTGGCCTCAAGCGCCGGCCGGGCTGGAATGGCGCTTCGCGCCATGGCCTCGCTGCATTCGATAGCGGGCTCCGCCCGCGGGCCGGCCGGGCTGGATTGGCGCTGCGCGCCTCGTCCTCGCTGCATCCGATAGCGGGCTCCGTCCGCGGGTCGGACGGGCTGGCGTGCTCCTCCTGTCAGTGTGGACTGAGGTCTGCTGCCAGGGCGTTGAGGAGTTTCACCACGCCCTCCGGGCCGTTCACCACCAGGTCCGCGCGGGCGGCCAGGGGGGCGGCGCCCTCCTCGGGGGAGCTGGCGCTGCAGACCAGGAGGCCGTTGACGCCCTGGGCGCGCAGGGTGTCGACCGCGTCGAAGGCCGCCAGGTCGCCCAGGTCGTCGCCCGCGTACAGGACGGTGCGGGCGCCCCGGGCGCGGGCGAACTCGGCCAGGGCGACGCCCTTGTCCGTGCCGCCCGCGCGCAGCTCCAGCACCAGGCGGCCCGGCTCCACGACCAGGCCGTGGGCCTGTGCCAGGGCGGCCAGGGGCGCGCGCAGGGCGTCCACGGCGGCTGTCGGATCGGCGGCGCGGCGGGTGTGGACGGCCACCGCCCGGCCGCCCTTGTCCTCGATCCAGGTCCCCTGCCAGGCACCGGCCTTGTCCAGTACGCCCGGCAGCTCGGCGCGGGCGGCGGCGACGCCCGGTGGCGGCGGCGGGGCGCTGACCAGGCCCGTAACGGCGTCCCAGCGCTCGGCGCCGTAGTGGCCGAGGACGACCAGCTCCTCCAGGCCGGGCGCGCCTGAGAAGCCTCCGTAGCGGACGGCGACGGAGGCGGGGCGGCCGGTGATCACCGCGAGGGAGCCGACGAGGGGGCCGAGGCGCCCGAGGGCCGGGACCGCCTCGGGATGGGCGCGGGCCTGGTCGGGGTCGGCGACGATCGGTGCGAGGGTGCCGTCGAAGTCGAGGGCGACGAGCGCGCCCGCGGGATCGGCGAGCAGCGCGTCGAGCCCGGCGCGCCCGGCGGCGGTCACGGGGCGCGGCACCGGCGCGGGGGTCGAGGTCGGGGTGGCGGAGTGGGAGAGCGCGGGTTCGGTGGAGGGGCTGCCCATGGCCACTGACCCTATCGCTGTCAGTGGCCGCCGGTAGGGTCGAATCCGTGCCACCTGAAACACCTGGAACGCCGGGAGAGCCCGGGGCGCGCCCCGCCCCGCTGCCCCCCCGTGAGCAGGCGGTCCTCGCCTTCGAGCGCCGCTCCTGGCCCTCCCGGGGGATCAAGGAGCGCCTGATCAGAGAGGAGTTGGGCATCTCCCCGACGACGTACTACCAGATGCTGAACGCCCTGCTGGACGACGGGAGGGCGCTGGCGGCCGACCCGGTGACGGTCAACCGGCTGCGCCGGGTGCGCGAGGCCCGCCGCGCCGAGCGCTGACGCCCGGCCCCGCGCCGAGCGCCGGCGCGCGCCTCACTGCGCGCCCGTCAGCCCCTCCAGCTGCGCGGTGAACCACGCCTGCGGCGGCAGCGCGGTCGCCGCCGCCGCCAGCCGCTTGGTGCGCTCCGCGCGCTCGCCGGGCGGCATCGTCAGTGCCTCGTGCAGCGCCCGCGCCGTCGCCTCGACGTCGTAGGGGTTGACCATCAGCGCGTCCTCGGACAGCTCCGCCGCCGCGCCCGCCTCGCGGGACAGGACCAGCGCGCAGCCCTCGTCGGAGAGGACGGGGACCTCCTTGGCGACCAGGTTCATCCCGTCGCGCACCGGGTTGACCAGCGCCACGTCCGCGATGCGGTAGGCGGCCAGGGAGCGGGCGAAGTCGTCCTCCAGGTGCAGCAGCACCGGCTGCCAGTCCGGCGTCCCGTAGGCCGAGTTGATCTCCTGGGCGAGGCGGGAGACCTCCGCCGTGTAGTCGCGGTAGACGGCCAGATCCTGGCGGGAGGGGTAGGCGAAGGCGAGGTGGACGACCCGGCCGCGCCACTCGGGGCGCAGCTCCAGCAGCCGGCGGTAGGCGTGCAGCCCGCGCACGATGTTCTTCGACAGCTCGGTGCGGTCCACCCGCACGATCACCTTGCGCTCCGCCCCCCCGATCTCCGTCCGCAGCGCCGCCATCCGCTCCCCGACGTCCGGCCGCCGCGCGCGCTCGCGCAGGAAGTCCCCGTCCGCGCCCAGCGGATGGACCGCCAGCGCGGTGCTGTGGTCCTTGGACTCCATCGCGCCCAGCACCTCCTGGCAGCAGCGGGCGAAGCCCTGCGCCCAGCGCGCGGTGAGGAAGCCGAGCCGGTCGGCGCCGAGCATGCCGCGCAGCAGCTGCCCGGCGATGTCGTCGGGCAGCAGGCGGAAGTACTCCGGCGGCGCCCACGGCGTGTGCGAGAAGTGCCCGATGCGCAGGTCGGGGCGGCGCTCGCGGAGCATCCCGGGCACCAGCGCCAGGTGGTAGTCCTGCACGATCACCGCCGCCCCCGGCGCCGCCTCCTGGGCGAGCGCGTCGGCGAAGGCCGCGTTGTACGTCCCGTACGCCGCCCACCGCTCGCGGAAGGCGGCGTCGAAGACCGGCTCGCGGGGGATGTCGTAGAGCATGTGGTGCAGGAACCACAGCGTGGAGTTGGCGATCCCGTTGTACGCGGCCTCGAAGACCTCCGGGTCGATGTCGAGCATCCGCACGGCCTGCCCGCCGGTGTCGGCCGCCGCCAGCCGCGTCCCGTACCGCCGCGCCGCCGCCCGGTCGCCGTCGCCGAGCGCGGCGCAGACCCACACCGCGCCGGCCTCCGGTCCGATCGCGCTCAGCCCCGACACCAGGCCGCCGCCGCCGCGCCGCGCGCTCAGGGCGCCGTCGCCGCCCAGGGCGTACGAGACGGGACCGCGATTGGACGCGAGGACTACCTGTGCTCCGGGCTCAGCGACCATGCCTGCGAGCCTAGCCCCCGTGACGCCGCGTCAAACGTAGGCCCGAGCCGCGGGGATCACGCCGCCCGGCGCCGCGCGTACTCCTCGACCTCCAGCATCGGCGGGCGCTCCTGCGTGTCCACCTCATGCGTACGGGGCGTGAAGCCGCCCTGCGGCGAGCGGTCGAACTGCGTGAGGCGGGAGCGTACGAGCGGCCCGCGCGCCAGCCGCGACTGCGCCGTGCGGTAGATCGCCGCCGCCATCCGGCCCAGCGCCTGGCCGCCCTGGTGGCGGTGGTGGCGTACCCCGACGTCGACCTGCGCCATCGCGTCCAGGCCGACCAGGTGCAGGGTGTCCACCAGCAGGCCCAGCTCCACGCCGTAGCCGACCGGGAACGGCAGCCGCTCCAGCAGCGGGCGGCGCGCCGCGTACTCCCCGCCGAGCGGTTGGACGAAGCCCGCCAGCAGCGGCCAGTGCAGGTTGAGCAGCGGGCGCGCCACCAGCTCCGTCACCCGGCCGCCCTGGCCGGGGAGTTGGCCGGCGGGACCCTCCAGCGGGCGGTCGTACATGGCCTTGACGAAGGCCAGGCGCGGATCGGTGAGCAGCGGGCCGACGATGCCCGAGACGAACACCGGGTCGAAGTCGCGCAGGTCGGCGTCGACGAAGGCGACGATCTCCCCGGAGGTCGCCAGCAGCGAGCGCCAGAGCACCTCGCCCTTGCCGGCCACCGCCGGCAGCGCGGGCAGCAGCGCGTCGCGGTGCACCACCCGCGCGCCGGCCGCCGCCGCGACCTCGGCCGTACGGTCGGTGGAGCCGGAGTCGACCACCACCAGCTCGTCCACCAGCGGGCAGTGCGGCGTCATCAGCGTCGTACGGATCGCGGTGACGATGGCGCCGACGGTGGCCTCCTCGTCGAGCGCGGGCAGCACCACGCTGACCGTCCCCTGCGGCCCGAGCGCCCGTTTGGCGGCGAGCAGGGCGGGAAGCGGCCGGTCCGCCGCCGTGTACGAGCGGGCGCGCAGCCAGTGCTCCACCTCGTCCAGCACGGTGCCGCCTCCCGGGGTCCTCGAATGTGACGTGTCTCGCGGTTCGGACGTCTGTCTCAACCCTCACGGGTGTCGGTTACAGTCTTGAACAGCGCCCGTGGCCGCCGCATGTCGGGGTCACCCAGCACGCACCGGTGCGAGACACCGGCGCGAGACAACTTCATACCGCTCATCCAGAGGGGCAGAGGGAACGGCCCGTTGAAGCCCCGGCAACCCTCCGACCGGTCACCTGTGCACGCGATGCAGAGGCCCCCGGCGGAGTTGGTGCCAATTCCGGCCCGTGGCGAGATCCGCCGTGGGGAAGATGAGGAAAGGCCTCCGCTCTCATGGCTGTCCAGACAGTTGCCTCCGTAGGTGCCCCCGCAGGCGCCCCCGCTTCCAGCCCCTCCTCCGATACGTCCGCCGATACGTCCGCCGCCTCCGGCGTCGACCTCGGCTCCGCCGCCGCCCTCTCCTGCCGCGAGTGCGGCCACCGCGTCGCGCTCGGCCCCGTCTTCGCCTGCGAGGAGTGCTTCGGCCCGCTGGAGGTGGCCTACGAGCTGCCGGCCGGCGACCCCGAGGCGCTGCGCGCCCGCATCGAGGCCGGCCCGCGCAGCATCTGGCGCTACGCCCCGCTGCTGCCCGTCCCCGCCGACGTGGCGGACAAGCCCAACCTCGACCCCGGCTTCACCCGCCTGATCCGCGCCGACCGCCTCGGCGCCGAACTCGGCGTCCGGCCGGGGAGGTTGTTCGTCAAGGACGACTCCGGCAACCCGACGCACTCCTTCAAGGACCGCGTCGTCGCCATCGCCGTCGAGGCCGCCCGCGCCTTCGGCTTCACCACGCTCTCCTGCTCCTCCACCGGCAACCTGGCCGGCGCGGTGGGCGCCGCCGCCGCCCGCGCGGGGCTGCGCTCCTGCGTGTTCATCCCGCACGACCTGGAGCAGGGCAAGATCCTGATGGCCGCCGTCTACGGGGGCTCGGTCGTGGGCATCGAGGGCACCTACGACGACGTCAACCGCTTCTGCTCGGAGCTGATCGGCGACCCGGTCGGCGAGGGCTGGGGCTTCACCAACGTCAACCTGCGCCCGTACTACGCCGAGGGCTCCAAGACCCTCGCCTACGAGATCTGCGAGCAGCTCGGCTGGCGGCTGCCCGACAACCTCGTCATCCCCGTCGCCTCCGGCTCCCAGCTGACGAAGATCGACAAGGGGCTCAGGGAGCTGATCGCGCTCGGCCTGGTCGAGGACAGGCCCTACCGCATCTTCGGCGCCCAGGCGCAGGGCTGCTCGCCGGTCTCGCGGGCCTACAAGGACGGCCACGAGGTGGTACGCCCGGTGCGGCCCGACACCATCGCCAAGTCCCTGGCCATCGGCAACCCGGCCGACGGGCCCTACGTGCTGGACATCGCGCGGCGCACCGGCGGCGCGGTGGAGGACGTGGACGACGCGGCGGTGGTCGAGGCGATCAAGCAACTCGCCCGCACCGAGGGCGTGTTCGCCGAGACCGCCGGCGGGGTCACCTTCGGCGTACTGGCCCGGCTGGTCGCCGACGGGCGGATCTCCCCGGATGAGACGACGGTGGCGATCAACACCGGCGACGGGCTGAAGACGCTCGACGCGGTGGCGCCGACCACCGGCCTGGCCGCGACCATCAAGCCCAGCCTGGACGCCTTCCGCGCCGCCGGCCTCGTCTGAGCCGCACCCCCACCCCCTTCCTCCTCCCCGTACTTCTGATCCTTTCGGAGGCACCGCCCCATGAGTGTGAACGTCCGTATCCCCACCATCCTGCGCACCTACACCGGCGGCGCCTCCGAGGTCGCCGCCGAGGGCGCCACCCTCGCCGAGGTGCTGGCCGACCTGGAGCGCCGGCACACCGGCATCGGCGCGCGGGTGCTGGACGACCAGGGCAAACTGCGCCGGTTCGTCAACGTCTACGTCAACGACGACGACGTCCGCTTCGCCGAGGGCCTGCAGACCGCGACGCCCGACGGGGCCGGCATCTCGATCATCCCGGCCGTCGCGGGCGGCTGCTGACCCGTCCTCCCCTCGTACGACGCGCCCTGCCGGACTCCCGTACCGGCGGGGCGCGTCGTGCTGTCCGCGGCCGGCCGGACGGGGCCGGGGAAGCACCGGATGGCACGGGGCACGGGCCCGGTGGCGGTAGGGTTGGGGCGTTCCCGGCCTCTCTGTTGGACGTCCGCCGGATGGACCATGCCCGACGCATATGAGAACGCGACAAGTTGTGCCGTGAACAGGTGCGTGAATTGTCGTGTTGGCGGGCTATGCCCGGCCCGATTTGCCCGGCCAATACGGTACTTGAGGCGACAAAGGGCGATCCGGCGTGTCCAGATTTCTCGTCCGAATGGCCTGTTGCACTGGGCATCTGTGCGGATACATTCAGCGGCGGTCGACGCGTTCCGGCGTACCCCTCCCAGGTGTTGGGAGGCGGTCGGGGGGTGAGGTCTGACCCGGGGCCGCGGAGTGCGGACCTGTGTAAGGGCCGGCAATAGGGGAGTAAGGAATGGCTCAGGGCACCGTCAAGTGGTTCAACGCGGAGAAGGGCTACGGCTTCATCGCGGTCGACGGTGGTGCGGATGTCTTCGTCCACTACAGCGCGATTCAGATGGACGGCTACCGCACCCTCGAGGAAGGCCAGCGGGTCGAGTTCGAGATCTCGCAGGGCCAGAAGGGGCCGCAGGCGGACATGGTCCGCCTCGCAGCGGGCTGAGCTTCGCAGCGCGTTCGGCCACGGCACGACCACACGGCTACGTACAACCGCACGACAGCGCACGGTCACAGGCCCGCATCCGGGGAGGGATGCGGGCCTGTGGCCTGCGCGGGGCCGGTGCGGGCCCTGCGTGCGTCCCGGATCCGCTTGCACTCGACCACCCCGAGTGCTAATCATTGGCGTTAGCACTCTCCCCGTGAGAGTGACAACAGACAGGACCGGAGTTCGGTGAGGTCCGCGAGGGGCGGAGCAGGGATCCGCCCCCGGCGCGGGCCGTCCGTCGCGGGCGCCAGCGCGGTCCGGAGCAATCCGTCCCCACGTCCCGACCCGTTCGGGCGGGGGATGCCCACTCATCCTGGGAGGACCACTTCACATGGCCAAGACCATCGCGTTCGACGAAGAGGCACGGCGCGGCCTCGAGCGCGGCATGAACCAGCTCGCCGACGCCGTCCGGGTCACCCTCGGCCCCAAGGGCCGCAACGTCGTCCTGGAGAAGAAGTGGGGCGCCCCCACGATCACCAACGACGGCGTCTCCATCGCCAAGGAGATCGAGCTCGAGGACCCGTACGAGAAGATCGGGGCCGAGCTGGTCAAGGAGGTCGCGAAGAAGACGGACGACGTCGCCGGTGACGGCACGACGACCGCGACCGTCCTGGCGCAGGCGCTGGTCCGCGAGGGCCTGCGCAACGTCGCCGCCGGCGCCAACCCGATGGCCCTCAAGCGCGGCATCGAGAAGGCCGTCGAGGCCGTCTCCGCCGCCCTGCTGGCGCAGGCCAAGGACGTGGAGACCAAGGAGCAGATCGCCTCCACCGCCTCCATCTCCGCCGCCGACACGCAGATCGGCGACCTGATCGCCGAGGCGATGGACAAGGTCGGCAAGGAAGGCGTCATCACCGTCGAGGAGTCCCAGACCTTCGGTCTGGAGCTGGAGCTCACCGAGGGTATGCGCTTCGACAAGGGCTACATCTCGGCGTACTTCGTCACGGACCTGGAGCGCATGGAGGCCGTCCTGGAGGACGCCTACATCCTGCTCACCAACTCCAAGATCTCCAGCGTGAAGGACATCCTCCCGCTGCTGGAGAAGGTCATGCAGACGGGCAAGCCGCTGCTGATCATCGCCGAGGACGTCGAGGGCGAGGCGCTCTCCACGCTCGTCGTCAACAAGATCCGCGGCACCTTCAAGTCCTGCGCCGTCAAGGCCCCGGGCTTCGGCGACCGCCGCAAGGCCATGCTGAACGACATCGCCATCCTCACCGGCGGCCAGGTCATCTCCGAGGAGGTCGGCCTCAAGCTGGAGAACGCGGGCCTGGACCTGCTGGGCCGCGCCCGCAAGATCGTCGTCACCAAGGACGAGACCACGATCGTCGACGGCGCCGGCGACTCCGAGGCCGTGCAGGGCCGGGTCAACCAGATCCGTGCCGAGATCGAGTCCTCCGACTCGGACTACGACCGCGAGAAGCTGCAGGAGCGCCTGGCCAAGCTGGCCGGCGGTGTCGCGGTGATCAAGGCCGGCGCGGCCACCGAGGTGGAGCTCAAGGAGCGCAAGCACCGCATCGAGGACGCCGTGCGCAACGCCAAGGCGGCCGTCGAGGAGGGCATCGTCGCCGGCGGCGGCGTGGCCCTGCTGCAGGCGGGCGACGCCTTCGACAAGCTCGACCTCGAAGGTGACGAGGCCACCGGTGCCGAGATCGTGCGCAAGTCGCTTGAGGCGCCGCTGAAGCAGATCGCCGTGAACGCCGGCCTTGAGGGCGGCGTCGTGGTGGAGAAGGTGCGCAGCCTTCCCATCGGTGAGGGCCTGAACGCCGCCACCGGCGACTACGTCGACATGATCGCCAACGGCATCATCGACCCGGCGAAGGTGACGCGTTCCGCGCTGCAGAACGCCGCGTCGATCGCCGCGCTGTTCCTCACCACCGAGGCCGTCATCGCCGACAAGCCGGAGAAGAACGCCGCTCCGGCCGGCGGCGGCATGCCGGGCGGTGACATGGACTTCTGAGTCTGACGACTCGACTGTCCTTCACGAGGGCGGTACCTCCCCGGTCGGGGAGGTGCCGCCCTTCGTGCTGTGCACCGGGGCGTGGCAGCCCTTCCCGCGTGGTTTGTGTGGTTATCGTCCAGGGATGGAGCTGCGTGATCACCACCTCGGGTACGGGAAGCGGGCCGCCGGATGAGCGCCGAACACCGGGACACCGCCGAGCGGTTGCTCGCGCTCGTCGGCGGCCCCGCGAACGTCTCCGGGGTCGCCCACTGCATGACCCGGCTGCGCCTGTCCCTGCGCGATCCGGCCCTGGTGGACGACGCCGGGGTGCGGGAGGTCCCCGGGGTGCTGGGCGTCGTGGTCGACGAGGGCACGTACCAGGTGGTGCTGGGACCCGGTCGTGTCGCCCGCGTGACCGAGGAGTTCGAGACGCTGCTCGGCTCTGACGGGGCATCATCCGAGGCAGGGGCCGTCAACACCGCCGACACCCCCCGCGGCGCCGAGGAACTGGCCGCCCGGGGCGCCGCGCTGCGGGACGCGCGCAAGCAGCGCAACGCCACCCCCGTGAAGCTGGCGCTGCGCCGCATCGCCGCCGTCTTCGTCCCCCTCATCCCCGCGCTCATCGGCTGCGGCATCATCGCCGGCCTCGCGGGACTGCTCGCCAACCTGCACACCACCGGCCACGCCCCCTGGGCCGGCTCGCTCGTCCCCGCGCTCGCCGCCGTCGCCTCCGGCTTCATGTCGCTGCTGGCGGTCTTC
The DNA here is from genome assembly GCF_042663125.1 of Streptomyces polyrhachis. NCBI lineage: Bacteria > Bacillati > Actinomycetota > Actinomycetes > Kitasatosporales > Streptomycetaceae > Streptomyces > Streptomyces polyrhachis. The sequence goes on from NZ_JBHSZO010000014.1 coordinate 86,761, forward strand.
GTCGGCATCAACACCGCCAAGGAGTTCGGCGGCACCCCCGTCCTGGGCGGCGCGGTCGCGGCGGTCATCGTCTACCCGGGCGTGGCGAAGGTCGAGGTCTTCGGCCACCACCTCGCCCCCGGCCAGGGCGGCGTCCTGGGCGCGCTCGCGGCGGCGCTGCTCGCCGTCCAGGTGGAGAAGTGGTGCCGGCGGTGGGTGCCCGAGGCGCTGGACGTGCTGGTCACCCCGACGCTGACGGTGCTCGTCTCCGGGCTGACGACGCTGTACGTGCTGATGCTCGCCGCCGGTGAGGCCGCCGAGGCCATCGGGCACGTCGCGAGCTGGCTGCTCACCGCCGGCGGGGCGCCGGCCGGCTTCGTCCTGGGCGGGCTCTTCCTGCCGCTGGTCATGCTGGGGCTGCACCAGGCGCTCATCCCCATCCACGCCACCCTCATCGAGCAGCAGGGCTACACCGTGCTGCTGCCCGTACTGGCGATGGCGGGCGCCGGCCAGGTCGGCGCGGCCGTCGCGGTCTACCTGCGGCTGCGCGGCAACGAGTCGATCCGCCGCACCATCCGATCGGCGCTCCCGGCCGGGCTGCTGGGCATCGGGGAGCCGCTGATCTACGGCGTCTCGCTGCCGCTCGGGCGGCCGTTCGCCACCGCCTGCGTGGGCGGCGCGGTCGGCGGCGGGGTGCTGGGCATGCTCGGCATGTGGGGCGCCCCGGCGGGCGCGACCGCGATCGGCCCCTCGGGCTGGGCGCTCTTCCCGCTGCTGTCGGGCGCCGACGGCCTGGCGAAGGCCGCGACGGTCTACGCGGCGGGGCTGGCCGCCGGCTATGTCGCGGGCTTCATGGCGACGTACGCCTTCGGCTTCACGAAGGAGTCGTTGCGCGCACTCACCCCGCAGGAGGCGCCGGCGGCCTCCGCGGAGCTGCGGAGCTGACGTACGCGCGGGCGGGCCGTCCCGTACGCCCGCCCCCTGCCCCCTACGAGACCGCCGCCCGCAGCGCCGCCCGCAGATGGCCGCCCGAGGCCGCCAGCAGCTCCACCGCCGTGGGGCCGTCGACCGAGGCCAGGAGGGTCAGGATGGCCGGCTTGACCTCGCCGTCCGTCGCGGCCAGCGCCCGCTCGACCTCCTCCTCCGCCGCGCCGGTCGCCAGCGCGACGATCCGGCGGGAGCGGGCGCGCAGCTTCTCGTTCGAGGCGCGGACGTCGACCATCAGGTTCCCGTACGTCTTGCCCAGCCGGATCATCGTGAGCGTCGAGATCATGTTGAGGACGAGCTTCTGCGCCGTGCCGGCCTTCAACCGCGTGGATCCCGCGATCAGTTCGGGTCCGGTGACCACCTCGATGCCGTGGTCCGCGGCGGCGGCCAGCGCCGAGCCGGCGTTGCAGGACAGCCCGACGGTCAGCGCGCCGAGCGCGCGGGCGTGCTCCACTCCGCCGACCGCGTAGGGCGTACGGCCCGAGGCGGAGATCCCCACCACCGTGTCGTCGGGGCCGACGCCCAGCGCGTCCAGCGCCTCGGCCGCCAGCTCGCGGCTGTCCTCCGCGCCCTCCACGGCGCTGCGGATCGCCGTCTCGCCGCCGGCGATCAGGCCGACGACGCGCGAGGGGTCGGTGGCGAAGGTCGGCGGGCACTCGCTGGCGTCCACCACGCCCAGCCGCCCCGCCGTGCCCGCGCCCAGGTAGACCAGCCGGCCGCCGCGGGCCATCCGCTCGGCCGCCGCGTCGATGGCCGCGGCGATCTCGGGCAGCCGCCGGGCGACGGCGGCGGCGACGGAGGCGTCCTCGCCGTTCATCAGACGCGCGATCTCCAGCGTCGGCAGCCGGTCGATCTCCGACAGCTCGGGGCGGAACGCCTCGGTCGTCATCGTCTCCAACTGGCGGCGCAGCTCTGCCGGGTCAGCGGTGGTGGACATACGGTGGCGGCTCTTTCGTCAGTTCGGTCGTTAGGTGGGCTTAGCGGCGTCCGGTGCGTGCTCTCGGTGTGCGGTGGTCTTGGTCATGTGGCGGAGCCACCTGTCCAAGGCCGCCGTGCGGCGAGAGTGCGTGCCGGGCGTCGCGTCAGGTCGCGCTGTGGCGGTGGGCCAGTGCCTCGTACGAGGCGGCCAGCGCCGGGGCCGCCCGCTCGTAGCTGCGCTGGGCCACGCCTATGAACAGGCAGTCCACCACGAGCAGCTGGCCCGTGCGACTGGACATCGCCGCCGGGCGCAGCTCGCTCTCGCGGGCCGTGGACGTGGTCAGCACGTGGTCCGCGTACTGCGCGACGGGGCCGTCCGGGCGGCCCGTGATCGCGATGGTCGTGGCGCCGTGGTCGAAGGCGACCCGCAGCGGCTCTATGACGTCCGCCGTGCGCCCCGAGTGCGTGATGGCTATCGCCACGTCGCCGGCGCGCAGCTGCACCGCGTTCGTCACGGCCAGGTGGGGGTCGGCGGGGGCGTGGGCCAGCGCGCCGATCCGCAGCAGCTTCTGCACCAGGTCCTGGCCGACGAGGTTGGACGCCCCTATCCCGTAGACATCGATGCGCCGGGCGCCGGTCATCGCCGCGACCGCCGCCTCCAGCTGCACCGGGTCCAGCGCGGCGGCCGTGTCGGCGAGGGCCTCCTGCTCGTCGCGCGCGAGCTTCACCACCACGTCCGCGATCGGGTCGTCGACGGCGATGTCCGCCGTGACGGCGGGCGCGCGGCCGGCCTCCTGCTGGGCCGCCGCGGCGGCCAGCGCGAGACGCAGATCGCGGTAGCCCGGATAGCCCAGCAGCCGCGCGGTGCGCACGACGGTCGCCTCCGACGTGCCCGTACGCTCGGCCAGCCCCGTGACCGTGAGCGCGGCGCAGCCCGCCGGATCGCCGGCGACGGCCTCGGCGACCCGCTGCATCGAGCGCGTCATGGACGGCCCCACCGTGCGCACCTTGGCCGCGAGCGCGCCCGGGGCGGGCGGCACGGCCCCCCGGGGCGGGAGGGGGCTCCGACCCGGCGCACTGAAAGTTTCCTTCACGCTGTAGCTCACGCCATGAAAGGTATTTTCAGCCGCGGCGGGCGTCAACCCCCCTGTGGACAACCCCGCGGCGCCGTCCCCCGTGGGGAAGAATGCCCCCATGGAGAGCGAAACCCCCGCCGCCCTCGACGACTCCGGCGCCCCGGGCGTCCCCGGCCTGGAGCAGGCCCTGCACCTCGCCCGCGCGCTGGTGCTGGCCGACCTGGGCGCGGCCGACCTCGCCGGCGCCGACGCGGTGTCGATGCTGGAGGAGTCGGTGGCCCACCGCCGCTGGTGGGTGGAGCAGTGGCCCGAGGGCGTGGCGTACGTCACGGGGCTCGTCGCCCAGGACGTGAAGGAGGCCGTGCAGGACAAGCACGGCCGCTGGCCGCTGTGCCCCGTCTGCACGGACACCGACGACGAGGGGCCGCACGCGCTGGAAGTGGAGCCGGAGCTGGGCGCGGACCCGCACTGGGTGTGCGGGGAGACCGGCACCTCGGTGGCGCCGGTGGGGCGGTTGGGCCCGGCGCTCTTCGGGCGTGCCTGAGCGGCTGGCGGCCCGGTGGCCATCCTGATCGACCCGCCGGACTGGCCGGGGCACGGGCGGCTGTGGTCCCACCTCGTCAGCGACAGCTCGCTGGCGGAGCTGCACGACTTCGCCCGCCGCCTGGGCGTGCCGCCGCGCGCCTTCGAGCGTGACCACTACGACCTGCCCTCGACGCGGTACGCGGACGCGGTCCGGCTCGGCGCGGTGGAGGTCGGCTCCCGCGAGCTGGTGGCCCGGCTCACGGCGGCGGGACTGCGGCGGCGCAAGCGGGCTTCGTCAACGGGCGCGGTGGGCGGGCGCCGTGAGCAGGCACCGTAAACGAGCGCGGTGAGCGGGCTTCGCAACCGGACGGCACGGCACCGGCGCGCCGCCCCCGCCGCGGGCGGATGTCCGCCACCGCCTCCGCCGCCGGAATACATGTCGGATGCACCTGGTTGGCACCCTCATGCCCGCACCACCCCCCGCAGCCACCCCGCCCGCCCGCGTCCCCGCCGCCGTCTACGTGCTGGGGCTCAGCGTCTTCGCCCTCGGGACCAGCGAGTTCATGCTCTCCGGCCTCCTCCCGGAGGTCGCCCGCGACCTGGACGTCTCCATCCCCCGCGCCGGACTGCTCATCTCCGCCTTCGCGATCGGCATGGTCGTCGGCGCCCCGCTGCTCGCCGCCGCCACCCTGCGGCTGCCGCGCCGGGCGACGCTGACCGGGCTGCTGCTGCTCTTCGGCGCCGGGCACGTGGTGGGCGCGGTCGCCGACTCCTACGCCGTCCTCTTCGCCACCCGCGTGGTCAGCGCGCTGGCCTGCGCCGGCTTCTGGGCGGTCGGCGCGGCGGTGGCGATATCCATGGTCCCCGCGAGCGCCCGCGCCAAGGCCATGGCGATCATGATCGGCGGGCTCAGCGTCGCCAACGTCGTCGGCGTCCCCGGCGGCGCGGTCCTCGGCCAGCTCTGGGGCTGGCGCTCGGCGTTCTGGGCGGTGGCGCTGATGACGGTGGTGGCCGTGGTGGGCGTGCTGACGCTGGTGCCGCGCGTGCCCGTACCGAAGGAGCCGCCGCGCCTGCGCCAGGAGCTGCGGATCTACGCCAACCCGCAGGTCTGGCTCGTCCTGGTCACCATCGCCCTCTTCGCCGCCTCCTCCTTCGCCTTCTTCTCCTACCTCGCCCCGCTGCTCACCGACGTGACCGGGCTGGGCGAGGGCTGGGTGCCCGTCGTGCTGGTCGTCTTCGGCGCGGGCGCCCTGATCGGTACGGTCGTGGGCGGCCGGATCGCCGACCGCAACCTGATCGGCACGATGTACGCGGGCCTCGCCTCCTCCGCCGTGGTCCTGGCGCTGGTGGCGCTGCTCGCCGAGTACGCCTGGGCGGTCGTCTCCCTCACCGGCCTGATGGGCGCCACGCTCTTCATGACGGCGCCCGCGCTCAACGCCCGCATGTTCAACATCGCCCACGAGGCCCAGACCCTCGCCGGGGCGACCAACACCTCGGCGTTCAACATCGGCAACACGATCGGCCCCTGGCTCGGCGGCCTGGTCATCAGCGCGGGCCTGGGCTACCCGGCGACCGCGTGGACGGGCGCCCTGCTGGCGACCCTGGGCGTGGGCGGCGTGGCGCTGCAATCGCGGGCGGGCCGGGGGAGCCGGGTGGTGGCGCGCTCGACGGAGCTGGAGCGCACGGCGGAGGCCGCTTCCTAGGAGCCGCCCGCCGCCAGCAGCTCCAGCTCCGTGCGTACGTTGTGGCGGGCGCGCTGCTCGAAGTGCTCCGCCCCGTACGGGGTGCGGAAGAGGCGGGGCAGGGCGAGGAGCCGGCGCAGGACCTCCGCGCGGCCGGCCCGGAAGTCCGCGTCCGGTACGAAGGCGTACTCCGCGCGCACCGCCGCCGCGTAGGCCGCGTACTCCTGCGGGGTCCCCGCCAGCACGGCGAGGTCGGCGTCGCAGAGTACGGCGCCGTTGCGGTCGCCGTCGGCCGCGTCGTGTGCCACGGTCAGGCGGACGAGGCGGGCGACCTCCGCCGTCAGCCCCGCGTCCAGCCCCAGCTCCGCCAGCGCCCGCTCGGCGAGGTGGGCGCTGCGCTCCTCGTTCTCGCTGCGGTCGGGCCGGTAGACCGCGTCGTGGAACCAGGCCGCCAGCTCCACCGCCGCGCGGTCGTCCGCGTACGCCCCCGCGCCCTCGATCTCCGCGACGCGGTCCAGCACGGCGCGCAGGTGGTCCACCGTGTGATAGCGCCGCTGGGGCTCCGCCCACCGCTCCAGCAGCTTGCGCGCGTACGGCGCGGGGTCGGGGGTGTCCTGCGCGCCCGTACGTACGACGGTCGCGCCCCAGCGCCGTACGAGATCCTCCTCGTCGGAGGCAGCGGCGGGATCGATCGGCGGCTGCGGAGCTGCTGGGACCATGCGCCCATTGTGCCCACCGCAGGTGGCGCCGCGCACGGGTGTGGGAGGCTGGCATACATGTCTAGACCAGTGCTCCTCGAAGTCATCGCCCTGGACGCGCGCGACGCCCGCGCCGCCGAGGAGGGCGGCGCCGACCGCCTGGAGCTGGTGGCGGACATGGCCGCGGACGGACTCACCCCCGACCCGGCGGTCTTCGCGGCCGTCCGCGAGGCCGTCGACCTGCCCGTACGGGTGATGCTGCGCGCGGCGGACGGCTTCGCGGCGGGCGACGTGGACGCTCTCGCGGAGTCGGCCCGCGAGCTGCGGGCGGCCGGAGCACGGGAGTTCGTCCTCGGCTTCCTCACCCCCGACGGCGCCCCCGACCTGCCCGCCCTCACGGCGCTCACCGAAGCCCTCGACGGCGCCCCCTGGACCTTCCACCGCGCCCTGGACCGCGCCGCCGACCGTACGAAACTGCGCGCCGCCCTCGCCGGCCTCCCCGGCCTCGACACCTACCTGACCGCCGGCTCCGCGCAGGGCGTCGCCCACGGCCTCGACACCCTGCGCGCGGAGGCCGCGACCTTTCCCCAAGCAGGGGACACCCCATGGCCCCGCATCCCGCGCACCCTGGTCGGCGGCGGCCTGAAGGAGACCCACGTCCCCGCCCTACGAGCGGCCGGCATCGACGCCTTCCACGTCGGCGGCCCCGTCCGCCCGCAGGGCTGGAGCGGCCCGGTCGACGCGGCGGCGGTGCGCCGCTGGCGCACGCTGGTGGACGGCGGGAGCTGAGCCGCGGCTCAGCCCACCGGCCGCAGCGCCGAAGCCTCCACCGCCGGTACGAGGCCCTCCGCCGCCGCCCGGGTCAGCAGCCCCCGGACCGCCGCGTAGCCGTCGGCGCCCAGGTCGGCGGTGAACTCGTTGACGTACAGCCCGATGTGCTGGTCCGCCACCGCGCGGTCCATCTCCTGCGCGTGCGCGCGCACGTACTCCCGCGACGCCTCCGGGTCCGCCCAGGCACGGCGCACCGAGGCGCGCGCCGCCGCCGCCAGCCGGGCCAGCGTCCCGCCGCCCAGCGAGCGCTTGGCGATGATCGCGCCCAGCGGGATCGGCAGCCCGGTCGCGGCCTCCCAGTGCTCGCCCATGTCGGCGACGCGGTGCAGCCCGTAGTCCCGGTACGTGAAGCGCGCCTCGTGGATCACCAGGCCCGCGTCCACGCGGCCGTCGCGCACCGCCGGCATGATCTCGTGGAACGGCAGGACGACCACCTCGCCCACCCCGCCGGGCACCTCCGCCGCCGCCCAGAGCCGGAAGAGCAGGTAGGCGGTGGAGCGCTCGGAGGGCACGGCGACCGTACGGCCCGCCAGGTCGACGGGGTCGGCCGGCCCGCGGGTGAGCACCAGCGGACCGCAGCCCCGGCCCAGCGCGCCGCCGCAGGGCAGCAGGGCGTAGGTGTCCAGGACGTACGGCAGGACCGCGTAGGAGACCTTCAGGATGTCGCCCTCGCCGCGCTCGGCCCGCGCGTTGGTGACGTCGATGTCCGCGAACTCCACGTCGATCGGCGGCGCTTCGGGCAGCAGCCCGTGCGCCCAGGCGTGGAAGACGAAGGTGTCGTTGGGGCAGGGGGAGTAGGCGATCCGCAGCCGGTCGTCGCTCATCGCAGGCGCTCCTTCTCGTCGGATTCCCCGTCGGATTCCCCGTCGCGCTCCCCGCCGGGTACGGCCCCGGTCAGCCAGGCGTCCACCGCCGCCGGCAGCGCGCCGCAGCCCTGCCCCAGCGCGGCGAGGGCCTCCCCGATCCGCCAGGCGCCGCGATCGCGGGGGCCCACTGCGTTGGAGATCCCGCGCAGTTCCAGTACGGGCACGCCCCACCGGGCGGCGGCCTCCGCCACCCCGAAGCCCTCCATCGCCTCCGCCACCGCACCGGGACACCGCTCGCGCAGCTCGGCCGCGCGGCGGGCGGAGCCCGTGACGGTCGAGACGGTGAGCACCGCCCCGCGTACCGCGCCGGGCAGCCCCCGTACGAGAGCGGCGGGCGGCAGGTGCTCGACGGCGCCGAAGCCCAGCTCGGCCACCGACGCGAAACCCTCCGGGGTCTCGGCCCCCAGGTCCGCCGCGACGATCCGCTCGGCGACCACCAGGGAGCCCACCGGCGCGAGCCCGGGAAAACCGCCCCCGATCCCGGCCGAGACGACCAGCGCGTACGCCCCCAGGTCAGAGCGTTCCGCCTCGGCCAGCGCGAACGCCGTCCCCGCGGCGGCGGCGGCGGGACCCACGCCCACCGCCCGCACCTCGAAGGAGGGCCGCCCCGCGAGCACCGCCGCGACGGCGTCGCGCTCGGCGGCCACGGCGGTGGCGATCAGGACACGGGGCGCGCTCATCGCGGGCCCGGGAAAGCCGCCCCCGAAGTCCGTCAGGACTTCCCCTTCACCACGAAGTTCCACACGCCCTCGGCGCCGGTGATCTGCTTGCCCTTGGCGCCGGTCTCCACGATCTGGATGCGCACCTTGTCGGCGAAGCCGCCGGCCTGCTGGTCGTAGAGCACGTTCTCGCCCTTGAGGGTGAAGTACGTGTCCTTGATCTTCACGGGGTAGTACGGGTTGCCGTTGACCAGCAGGTACCAGCCCGTGTCCGCGACGTCCGGGTCCACGCCGATGCGCAGCTCCTCGGACGGGGAGAGGGTGATGGACTCCGCGTCCGACTTGGTGAGGCACTTCATGAGCTTCGCCTGCGCCAGGGGCTCCCCGTGCCCGTAGCACGCCGCCTCCGACGTCACGGTCCGGTCGCCGACCGTCAGCTGGGCGACGGGCGTCGGCTTCTCGCAGGCGGCGAGGAGGGCCACGGACATGGCGGCGACACCGGCGGCTGCGGCGACGCGGCGGCTCGTGCCGAGCGAGAGGCTGCGGAAGGGATGCGTGCTCATAGGGGGCAGGCTACCGGTCTCGTCCGATCACGCGGCGTGGGGGTGGGGCGTGCCGCGCCTGGCGGCGTCCAGCAGTCCGCGTACGGCCACCGCGGCCCCCACCGCCACCAGCGCGGCGGCCACCGCCATCCCCAGGGTGCCGTTGAGGGGGAGGAGGATGCCGATGCCGCCGCCCGCGCACCAGGCCAGCTGCATGATCGTCTCCGAACGGGCGAAGGCGGAGGTACGGACCCGCTCGGGCACGTCGCGCTGGATCAGGGCGTCCAGGGAGAGCTTGCACAGCGACTGGGCGAGCCCCGCCGAGGCGGCCAGCCCGACGACCGCCGGCAGGCTGTAGAGGAACGCCGCGCAGACGGCGGCGCTCAGCGCGAAGCCCAGCAGCACCGCGATGATCAGCTCCGGGCCCCGGTCGCGCAGCCAGGAGCCGAACACCGAGCCCAGCGCGTTGCCCGCCCCCGCCGCGACCACCACCAGACCCAGCGTCAGCTCCGGGGAGAGCCCGCCGGGCGGGTGGCCGCGCAGCAGGAAGGCGAGGAAGAAGGTGAGGAAGCCCGACAGGCAGCGCAGGGTCGCGTTGGCCTGCAGGGCGTGCAGCACGGAGGGGCCGACGGTGCGCAGGCCGGGCTTGGGCGGCACGCGCAGGGGGCCCGGCCGGTCGGAGGACACCCCCGAGGCCAGCAGCGCCCGGTCCTCCCCGCGCGCGGAGTCCACGTCGTGGGAGAGGGAGAACGACAGGAACATGCCGATGACGAAGATGACGAACGCCCCGTACAGCGGCCAGCGCGGCCCGATCGCCTGCAGCCCCGCGCCGACGGGGGCGGCCACGCCGGTGGCCAGCAGCCCGGAGAGCGTGACCCGGGAGTTCGCCTTCACCAGCGAGATCCGCGGGGGCAGCAGCCGGGGCACCACCGCCGAGCGCACCACGCCGTACGCCTTGGACGCCACCAGTACGCCCAGCGCGGCCGGGTACAGCTCCAGCGAGCCGGTCGTCACCGCGCCCGCCATCGCCAGCGCCAGGAACGCGCGCCCCAGCATCGTCGCCGCCATCGCGGCGCGGCGGCCGTGCGGGACGCGGTCCAGCAGCGGGCCGATCACGGGGGCGAGGAGGGCGAAGGGCGCCATGGTGACGAGCAGGTAGAGCGCCACCCGGCCGCGCGCCTGGTCGGTGGGGACGGAGAAGAACACCGTGGAGGCCAGGGCGATGGTGATCATCATGTCGCCGGCGGCGTTCACCGCGTGCAGTTCGATCAGCCGTCCGAGCCCGGTCTCCCCGGCGCCCTGCGCGTGCGTGGCTTTTCGGATACGCCGCCCGGTCCCGGTGACGGGCCGGCTCACGGCCCGCCCCACGGCGCCCGCCGCCCGCCCGGTGGCCCGCCCGCCCCGGCGCAGCGCGCTCCCGGCCCGCCGCATCCGCGAGGGCCGGTCCGCCGACGTGCCGGTCTCGTCCGTGACCACCCAGCCATAGTGCCGCACGGCACCCCGTATGCGATGCCGACGGAGCCCACCCCGCCCCCGCGCCCGGGGAACCCACCGCGTGCTCCGGGCGCCGCAACCCCGGCAAGCACTCACCGGCGGGAGGTAGGGTGAAGGGGTTGTTCGGTTGTCATTGAGCGCGCGCGTTGATGCGGTCCCTCGGTCCGCTCCGCTGCGAGCTTGATGTGCGACGGACGGCCCGGCCCTTTAGTGACGAGAGAATCGATTCCTGTGAGCGCTGCGATGCGAAGCCGCACCCCCGACCGCCTGTGTGCCGAGGCCGTGGAGCTGGCCCGGGAGGCGGCCGTGGAGACGGCGGGCTTCGAGGTGGTCGGCGAGCACCTCGGAGTGATCGCCGAGCCCGACGGCGAGCGCGTCGTCACGCACTTCTTCGCCTGCTCGCTGCCCGGCTACCGTGGCTGGCGCTGGGCGGTGACGGTGGCCCGCGCCTCGCGCGCCAAGCTCGTCACCCTGGACGAGGCGGTGCTGCTGCCCGGCGCCGAGGCGATGCTCGCGCCCGAGTGGGTGCCGTGGAGCGAGCGCCTGCAGCCGGGCGACCTGGGCCCCGGCGACCTGCTGCCCACCGAGGCCGACGACCTGCGCCTGGAGCCGGGCGTCTCCGGCGAGGACGCCCCGCCGCCCAACGCCGCCCCCGAGATCGCCGAGCCCGCCCCCGGCGAGGCGTCCCCGCGCCGCGCGGAGATCGGCGTGGTCGCGGAGGAGATCGGCATGGCCCGCCCCCGGGTCCTCTCCCGCTACGGGCTGTACTCGGCGGCCGACCGCTGGTCGGAGGAGTTCGGCAACAAGTCGCTGATGGCGCAGGCCGCCCCCGCGCCGTGCATCAGCTGCGCCTTCCTGGTGCCGATGGCCGGCTCGCTGCGGCAGGCGTTCGGGGTCTGCGCCAACGAGTTCTCCCCGGCCGACGGCCGCGTGGTGGCCCTCGACTACGGCTGCGGCGCGCACTCGGAGGCCGCCGTCGTCCCCAAGCCCCAGCGCCCCTCCCCGCCCGTGCTGGACTCCCTCGGCGCCGACCCGCTCGTGTAGGTCCTGTACGGAGTTCCCCGTCCGCGCCCCGGCGCCCCCGGACCCGGCCGGGGAATCGCCGTTGCGGTGTCCGCCCCTTGCCGTCCACGTATCGTGGGGCGGATGAGCAGCCCCCCTCGTACGCTCGCGGAGGATCTCCGATCCCGCACCGACGACTCCCTTGCCGCGCTGCTTCGCGCCCGACCCGATCTGCTGACGCCCGTTCCGGGTGATCTGACGCAGCTCGCGACCCGGGCCGGCACCCGCGCCTCCGTGCTGCGCGCGCTGGAGGGCCTGGACCGGTTCGCCCTGCAGGCGGCGGAGGCGCTGGCCGTCGCGCCGGACCTCTGCTCGTACGAGGAACTCCTCGGCCTCCTCAGCGGCGACAGCGGTGACAGCGCGATCGAGGAAGCCCTGCCCCGCGCGGTCGCGACCCTGCGCGAACGGGCCCTCGTCTGGGGGGGCGACGAGCGCCTGCGCCTGGTGCGCACCGTGCGCGAACTGCTCGGCTCGCCCTCGCCGACCGGCCTGGGCCCGCCCGCCGGGGAGGCCGTCGCCGGGATGTCGCCGGGCCGGCTGCAGACCATCCTGTCCACCGCCGGCCTGCCCGCCACCCACGACCCGGTCTCCGCCGGGGAGGCGCTCAGCGCCCTCTTCCAGGACCGCCCCCGGATGGTGGAGCTGCTGACCGGCGCCCCGCCGGAGGCCATCGAGATCCTCGACCGGCTCACCTGGGGCCCGCCCCACGGCACCGTCTCCGCCGCCCCCTCCCCGGCCGTGCGCTGGCTGCTGGACCGGGGGCTGCTGCTGCCCTCCGCGCCCGGCCACGTCGTGCTGCCCCGCGAGGCCGGGCTCCAGCTGCGCGGCGGGCGCGTGCACCGTACGCCCGAACCGCTGCCCCCGCCGCTCGACCCCGCCGTGATCGCACAGGGGGAGGCCGACGCCGCCGGCGCCGCGCAGGCGCTGGGCGCGCTCGGCACCGTCGAGGAGCTGCTCACCGCCTGGGGCAGCGCCCCGCCGGCCGTGCTGCGCTCCGGGGGCCTGAGCGTGCGCGACCTCAAGCGGGCGGCGGTGCTGCTCGACGTACCCGAGCCGGTGGCCGCCTTCTGGGTCGAACTCGTCTACGCCGCCGGGCTGCTGGCCTCCGACGGCGCCTCCGACGAGCGCTACGCCCCCACCCCCGCCTACGACGACTGGCTGGAGCGGCCCACCGAGCAGCGCTGGGCGCGACTGGCCGCCGCCTGGCTCACCGCCACCCGCGTCCCCGCCCTGGCCGGCGGCCGCGACGCCAAGGGCCGCGCGCTGGCCGTCCTGGGCGACGGCATGGACCGGGGGGCGGCCCCGCTCCTGCGGCGCCGGATGCTGGAGCTGCTCGCCGCGCCCGCCCCCACCCCAGGTTCTCCGAGCACGGGAGGCCCCATGGGCGGCGCCGTCCCGGCCCAGGCGCTGCTGACGCGGCTGCGCTGGGAGCGTCCCGTACGCAACGAGGAGGCCGCCGCCGCCCGCGAACGCCTCGCGCTGAGCGCGCTGGAGGAGGCCGAGCTGCTCGGCGTGACCGGCCGCGGCGCCCTCACCGCCCAGGGCCGCGCCCTGCTCGGCCGACCGGGCGAGACGCCCACCGCCCTGGAGGCGGCGACGGCCGAGACGGCCGCCGCCCGCGTCCTGGGCCCGCTGCTGCCCGAGCCGCTGGACCACATCCTCCTGCAGGCCGACCTCACCGCCATCGCCCCCGGCCCGCTGGAGCGCCCGCTGGCGGGGATGCTCGCCGTGCTGGCGGAGGTGGAGTCCAAGGGCGGCGCGACGGTCTACCGCTTCACCCCGCACTCCGTGCGCCGCGCCCTGGACGCCGGGCGCAGCGCCGCCGAGCTGCACGACTTCCTCGCGGCGCACTCCCGTACGCCCGTACCGCAGCCCCTGAGCTACCTGATCGACGATGTGGCACGCCGGCACGGGCAGTTGCGGGTCGGGATCGCCTCCGCCTACCTGCGCTGCGACGACGACGCCACCCTCACGGAGATCCTCGCCGACCGGCGCTCGGCGGAGCTGCGGCTGCGGCGGCTGGCGCCGGCGGTGCTCGTCTCGCAGGCGCCCCCGGACCTGCTGCTGGAGCGGCTGCGCGAGATGGGCTACGCGCCCGCCGCGGAGTCCGCCGACGGCGCGGTGCTGGTCGCCCGCGCGGACGCCGCCCGCACCCCGCCGCGTACGGCACCCGCCCCCGTCCACGACGGCCCGCCGCACCCGGACGCCACGCTGCTGGGCGCGGCGGTACGGGCCGTGCGCGCCGGAGACCGGGCGGCGACGGCCCCCCTGCGCGCCGAGCCCGCCCGCGGCGGCGCCGTCCCGCGCACCTCGGCGGCCGACACCCTGGCCTCGATGCAGGCGGCGGTCATGACGGCGACCCCGCTGTGGATCGGCTACGTCGACGCGGCGGGCGCCGCCAGCCAGCGCGTGCTGGCGCCGCTGCGGGTCGAGGGCGGCTTCGTCACGGGCTTCGACCACACGGCGGAGGAGGTCCGCACCTACCCGCTGCACCGCATCACGGGGGTGGCGGAGCTGGCGGACTGACGCCGGGCCCGGCAGAGGGCCGTCCGGCCGTCGGCCGCCCGTGCCCGTACCGCCCGTGCCCGTACCGTCCGTGCCCGTACCGTCCGCGCACAGCCCCGCCGATGAGCGACACTGGACGCTTGCCCCCGCCTCGGCGCGATCCCCGCGCCGGTGCGGGACCGCCCGCGACAGCCCCGCGACGCAAGGAGACTCCCACGTGACCGGTGGTGGACCGCTCATCGTCCAGTCGGACAAGACGCTTCTGCTGGAGGTCGACCACGAGCTGGCCGACGAGTGCCGGCGCGTCATCGCGCCCTTCGCCGAGCTGGAGCGGGCGCCCGAGCACATCCACACCTACCGCGTCACCCCGCTGGGCCTGTGGAACGCCCGCGCCGCCGGGCACGACGCCGAGCAGGTCGTGGACGCGCTGGTGAAGTACAGCCGCTACCCGGTGCCGCACGCGCTGCTCGTCGACATCGCCGAGACCATGGCCCGCTACGGGCGGCTGACCCTCAGCAAGCACCCGGTGCACGGGCTCGTCCTGACCAGCACCGACCGGCCGGTGCTGGAGGAGATCCTGCGCTCCAAGCGCGTCCAGCCGCTGGTCGGCGCCCGCCTGGACCCCGACACCGTCGCCGTGCACCCCTCCGAGCGCGGGCAGGTCAAGCAGGTGCTGCTCAAGCTCGGCTGGCCCGCCGAGGACCTCGCCGGCTACGTCGACGGCGAGGCGCACCCCATCGAACTGGCCGAGGACGGCTGGGCCCTGCGCCCGTACCAGCAGCAGGCCGTCGAGGGCTTCTGGCACGGCGGCTCGGGCGTGGTCGTGCTGCCCTGCGGCGCGGGCAAGACCCTCGTCGGCGCGGGCGCGATGGCGCAGGCCAAGGCGACGACGCTGATCCTGGTCACCAACACCGTCTCCGCGCGGCAGTGGAAGAGCGAGCTGATCAAGCGGACCTCGCTGACGGAGGAGGAGATCGGCGAGTACAGCGGGGCGAAGAAGGAGATCCGGCCGGTCACCATCGCCACGTACCAGGTGCTGACGACCCGCCGCAAGGGCGTCTACCCGCACCTGGAGCTGTTCGACTCCCGCGACTGGGGGCTGATCGTCTACGACGAGGTGCACCTGCTGCCCGCGCCCGTCTTCAAGTTCACCGCCGACCTCCAGGCGCGGCGCCGCCTCGGGCTGACCGCGACGCTCGTACGGGAGGACGGGCGCGAGTCGGACGTCTTCTCCCTCATCGGGCCCAAGCGCTTCGACGCCCCGTGGAAGGAGATCGAGGCGCAGGGCTACATCGCGCCGGCCGACTGCGTGGAGGTCCGCGTGGACCTCACCGACAGCGAGCGGCTGGCGTACGCGACGGCCGAGACGGAGGACAAGTACCGCTACTGCGCCACCACCGCCACCAAGCGCAAGGTCGCCGAGGCGCTGGTGCGCAGGCACGCCGGGCAGCAGACGCTGGTCATCGGGCAGTACATCGACCAGCTGGACGAGCTGGGCGAGTACCTGGACGCGCCCGTCATCAAGGGCGAGACGTCCAACGCGCAGCGCGAGAAGCTCTTCAACGCCTTCCGGGAGGGGGAGATCAGCGTGCTGGTCGTCTCCAAGGTGGCGAACTTCTCCATCGACCTGCCGGAGGCCACCGTCGCCATCCAGGTCTCCGGCACCTTCGGCTCCCGCCAGGAGGAGGCCCAGCGCCTGGGCCGCGTCCTGCGCCCCAAGGAGGACGGCCACCAGGCGACGTTCTACTCGGTGGTGGCCCGCGACACCGTCGACCAGGACTTCGCGGCCCACCGCCAGCGCTTCCTGGCGGAACAGGGCTACGCGTACCGGATCGTGGACGCGACGGAGGTCCTGGCGGAGTAGTTGTCCGCGTCGGCGGCGTTGGCTCAGGTGCCGACGGTTACCGACCAGTGGACGGCTGGGGGCGCCTGCACGGTGAGGGCGGTGACGTTCGCGAGGGTGTCCTTCACCACGTTGTAGGTGGCGGTGACCTCGCCCTCCGTGCACGGCTGGTCGAATGCCACCTCGGATCCGAGGGCGACGTGAACGGTGCCGCTGCCCTGGCAGTTGATGAGGACGGCCACCTTCCCGCTGGTGATGCGGGTGTGATCGACGGGAACGGTGGCGCTTCCGTGCCGCGCGGCGGCCCGCACGATCAGGCGCTCCCCGTCCACGAGCGCGGGCGCCCTGGTGACGGAGTCGGCGTGCACCCCGCCGTCCGGTACGGGGTCCGCCGCCCTGACCGCGGAGGCGGCTCGGGGCGCGGCGGCCGGCCGTTCGGGGGTGGCGGTGCGCGCACCCTCCGCGGAGCAACCGGCCGCAGCGGCCGTGACCGCGAGGACGGCGACCGCGATGGCCGGGGCGCGGCGTGCGGAACTGGGCTGGACGGAACGCGACATGGGACCTGCTCTCCCCCTGGGCCCTTCCAGTGGAGAGGCCGGTACGCGGACTGTAGGACCGTGAGATTTCCCAGGTCAACGGCATGATCGAAGTTTGAGGTTGCGTTGAGGCGGAGGCCGGGACTCCCCTTCGTGTGTGCGGTGCGCCCCGGCGCGGACCGCGTGCCGGGGCCGCTGCCGTCCAGCGAGCGGAGATCGACGCCCCGCACCCGTACCACGGCGTGGTACTCCACGCTATCCTGGCTTCATGACCGGTCCCAAGCGCCCCCCCACAGGTGTCAGCGTGCGCCAGTTCGTCGCCGACTCCGGCGCCGTCACGCGTGGCCTGCGCCAGGGTCGTCCCTACGTACTCACCCTCAACGGCGAGCCGCTCGCCCAGATGATTCCCATCCGCCGTCGGCGGTCCGTCCCCAGGGACGAGGCCCTCGCGATCTTCGCGACAGCGCCGCTGCTCGACGCCGACGGCCTGCGCGGCGACCTGGACGCCACCGTGGCCCAGGAGACGCGCGATCCCTACGAGGGGACGGGGCTGTGACCCACCCCGAGGGCGTTCTCGACACGAACGTCATCGCCGCGCTGGCAGCCTACGACCCCGCCGCGCTCCCGGAGGAGCTGCTGATCACCGCGGTCACGCTCGGCGAGCTCTCCCACGGACCCCACGCCACCGACGACCCGGCCAGACGGGCTGCGCGCATGGCGGTGCTCCAGCATGTGGAGGCCACCTTCGACCCCCTCCCGTACGACCGCGAGGCGGCCAGGATGTACGGGCGGATGTGCGCCGCCGTGATCGCCGCGGGACGCAAGCGGCGCAGCCGTGCGGCCGACCTGATGATCGCCGCGACAGCCGCAGGCAACGGACTCCCTCTCTACACGGCGAACCCGAAGGACTTCCACGGCCTGGACGGCCTGGTGGAGGTCGTCGCCCTTGTGCGGCCGGCGGGGGCGTAGTCGGGAGGGCCGCGATAACCGGTCGCCCGGGGGTGCGGACTCGTGTAAGGTCGCGCGTCTGCCCCGCCTCGACGGCTTTCCCCAAGCTCTTTGAGCAGGGGATGCCCCATGCCGCGAGTGCCGCCGGCCGGACGGAAACCGGCCGGGAATCCGCAAGCTTCTCCGCACGCGGCGCCGTGCTGCTCCTCAAGACCTTGAGGCCCCACAGCGCCGCGTCGCCCTGCGTACGCCCGGAGGCACCACCGTCATGTCCGACCCCAGCCACGACCCCCTCCAGCGGGAACAGACCCACCTCACCGAGTCCCGCGCCGCCCTGCGCGCCATGCGCGCCGACGTCGAGGCCCTCGACATCCGCGACGTCACCGCCAACTGGGTGAACGCCGCCGTGCTGCGGAGCCAGGTCGACGCCCGGATCAAGGCGCTCGCCGACCTCGCCCACACCCCCCTCTTCTTCGGCCGGCTCGACTACCTGCACGCCCCAGGGGCCGAGCAGGCCGAGGGGGCGGAGGGGGAGCAGTTCTACATCGGGCGCCGCCACGTCCACGACGCCGAGGGCGACCCGATGGTCATCGACTGGCGCGCTCCCGTCTCCCAGCCCTTCTACCGGGCGTCGAAGACCGAGCCGATGGACATCGCCCTGCGCCGCCGCTTCGGCTACACCGGCGGCGAGCTGACCGCGTACGAGGACGAGCACCTCACCGACCCCACCGAGGACGCGCACGCCTCCCGGCTCCTCCAAAGCGAGATCGAGAAGCCCCGCGTCGGCCCGATGCGCGACATCGTGGCGACCATCCAGCCCGAGCAGGACGAGATCGTCCGCGCCGGCATCGGCGGCACCGTCTGCGTCCAGGGCGCGCCCGGCACCGGCAAGACCGCCGTGGGCCTGCACCGGGTGGCGTACCTGCTGTACGCGCACCGCGAGCGCCTGGCCCGCACCGGCACGCTCGTCGTCGGACCCAACGCCTCCTTCCTGCGCTACATCGAGCAGGTCCTCCCGGCGCTCGGCGAGTTGGAGGTCAAGCAGGCCACCGTGGACGACCTGGTGGCGCACGTGGAGGTACGCGGCAGCGACTCCGCCGCCACCGCCACGCTCAAGGGCGACGCCCGGCTGGCGCAGGTGCTGCGCCGGGCGGTCTACGACGGCGTGACGATGCCGACCGAGACCGTCGTGGTGGTACGGGGCTCGCGGCGCTGGCGCGTACCGGCGTACGAACTGCAGGAGACCGTCCGCGAGTTGCTCGACCGCGACATCCGCTACGGGGCCGCCCGCGAGGCGCTGCCCCAGCGCATCGCGCACGCCGTCCTGGTCCGGATGGAACGGGCCGGGGAGGCCCCCGATGACCGGGTGCAGGACGCGGTGGCGCGCAACGCGGCGGTGAAGGCGGCGGTCAAGGAGGCGTGGCCGGCCGTGGACCCGGCGAAGCTGGTGCTGCGGCTGCTGGGCGACGCGGAGTTCCTGGCGCGGTGCGCGGCGGGCGTACTGAGCGAGGAGGAGCAGAGGCTGCTGCTGTGGGACAAGCCCGCGCGCTCGGTCCGCAGCGCCAAGTGGTCCGCGGCGGACGCCGTGCTGATCGACGAGGTGCGGGACCTGGTCGAGCGCACCCCCTCGCTCGGCCACGTGGTGGTGGACGAGGCGCAGGACCTCTCCCCGATGCAGTACCGGGCGGTGGGCCGGCGCTGCACCACCGGCTCGGCGACCGTCCTGGGCGACATCGCACAGGGCACCACCCCGTGGGCGACGGCCAGTTGGGAGGAGGCGCTGGAGCACCTGGGCAAGGCGGGCGCGCAGGTCGAGGAGCTGACGACGGGCTTCCGCGTCCCGCGCGCGGTCATCGCCTACGCCTCGCGCCTGCTCCCGTCGATCGCGCCGGGTCTGAAGGAGGCCACGTCCATCCGGGAGTCGGAGGGCGACCTGGTCGTACGACCGCTGCCAGCCGGGGAGTTGGACGCCGAGGTGGTACGGGCCTGCGTGGCGGCGCTGGAGCGCGAGGGCTCGGTCGGCCTGATCGCGGCGGACGCCCGCTGCCCCCGACTGGGCGCCGCACTCACCGAGTCGGGCCTGCCCCACCTCGCCCCGGGTGAGGAGACCACCGCCGACGCCCGCCTGACCCTGGTCCCGGCCTCCCTGGCCAAGGGCCTGGAGTACGACTACGTGGTCCTGGACGACCCGGCGTCGATCGTCGCGGGCGAACCGGACGAACGCACCGGCCTGCGGCGCCTGTACGTCTGCCTGACCCGCGCGGTGTCGGGCCTGACGGTGCTGCACGCGGAGGAACTGCCGGAGCAGCTGGCGGCGTAGGGCGGGGGACGCCGGCCGGTGGGCCGGCGCCCCCCGGGCGGATCTCAGCGCCCGGTCGCCCCGTCGAGCAGCTCGCGCAGGATGTCCAGGTGCCCGTTGTGGCGGGCGGTCTCCTCGGTGAGGTGCAGGAGGATCCAGCGCAGGTCCACGCGGACGTCGCCCCGGGTGGGGCGCGCGGCCCGGGTGTCCAGCTCGTGTGCGGCGGCCAACTCGCGGTAGCGCGCGCTCTGTTCGGCGTACTCGCTGAGCAGCTGGGCGAGCGGGAAGTCGACCGCGATCCGCATCTCGCGGTCGGGGTCCTCCTCCGTCCAGGGCCCCTGGTCCTCCTCGCCGAGGAAGACGACCTGGAACCAGTAGTACTCGACCCAGCGCAGGTGGTTGACCACCCCGCTCAGCGTCATCAGCGGCGACCCCGGCAGCAGCGCCGTGCGGGCGCTCTCCTCGGAGACGCCCTCGCACTTGGCACGGACGGCGTCGCGCGCGTAGTCGAGGAAGGTGGTGAGCTGGGCGCGTTCGTCCCAGGCGGGCGGAATATCGTCGATTCTCGTCATCGGGGAGAGCATCCCCGACGGGCGGGGCGCTGTCGATGCGTTTACGGCGTACCCGCGGGACGCCCCCGCAGGGGCGGGCGTCAGACGTCGAGCTGGTCGGCCACCGCGCGCAGCATGCCGGCGATCTGGCGGCCGTGGGCCTTGTCCGGGTAGCGGCCGCGCTCCAGCTGCTGGGTCACGTTCTCCAGGAGCGTGGTCAAGTCCTGGACGATCGAGGCCAGTTCGTCGGGCTTGCGGCGCTGGGCGGCGGCCACCGAGGGAGCCGCCTCCAGCAGGATGAGGGAGAGGGCCTGGTCGCCGCGCTGGCCGGCGACCACGCCGAACTCCACGCGCTGGCCGGGCTTGAGGCTCTCGACACCGGCGGGCAGGACGGAGGAGTGCACGAAGACGTCCGCGCCGTCGTCGCGGGAGAGAAAGCCGAAGCCCTTCTCGCTGTTGAACCACTTGACCTTGCCAGTCGGCAAAGCACTGTCCCTTCTCGACCTGCCCCGCACCCGCGCCGCAGTTCCCTGTATCTACCCACTGGCAAGTTATCCCAAAGGCGCGCGGGCGTCACCAGGGATAGAGGGGGGCGGCGCAGCGGTCATCCGTACAGGACCTAGTCGCGGTAGACGGCGCTGCGGTGGGCGATGCGCTCGATACGTACCGTTCGGTCCGCGTCGTCGATCGTGTAGAGGACGCGGTACTCGCCTGCCCGGACCCGCCAACGCTCCTGGCCGGCCAGCTTCTTGGCGCCTGGCGGGCGCGGGTCGGTGGCGAGACCGGTGACGAGGTCCAAGGCCGGGGCGAACGCTTGGCGGGGCAGTCGGCGGAGCTGCTCGTAGACCTCTCGGTGGAAGAGCAGTTTCACGCGGAGGCCCGCTCGGCCTGCTGCAGGGCGGCGATCATCTCGGTGAGGGTCAGGTAGTCGTCGGAGGTGCTCCGGCGGGTGCTCAGGCCCAGGGCGTCGGCTACGTCGGCGTGCTCGTGGAGGCGCTCGTAGTCCTCCATGGAGATGATGACAGCGATCTCGGTACCGCTGTCGGTGACGATCGCCTCCTCTCCGGTCAGGGCGACCTGGCGGACGGTGCTGCCGAGGTTGGTGCGGAGGTCCCGCAGGCTGTGTGTACTCATATTCAACATGGTACGCCTCGGCGGTGTGGGATGGGCGGAACTCGACTCGGTTGATTCTGCTTTCCAGGGAGGTGCGGGCCAGGATGCCGGACCGGCCCTTACCGTGCCGCAGCGCCCGACCGCGCCTGCGCCAGCAGCCCGCCCAGGGCCAGGGCGAAGCCCACGCCCATCAGCATCGACACCAGGTAGGCGGCGGTCGGCAGCGGGTCCGCGCCGGTGAACAGCGGGACGAGCGTGACCAGGGTGCCCAGGGCCCCGACGGCGAAGACGACGGCGCCGATCCGGACCAGCCAGTCGGCGGCGCTGAGGGCGGGGGCGGGGGCGGGCGTCTGCGTACTCACCCGTCCAGGGTAGGCCAGCGCCTACCCCTCCTCGTCCGCCGCAGCCGCCGCGGCCTCCTCCGCCACCACCCGCCGGTGCGTGCGCCACAGCAGGAAGGCCGCCGACGCCAGCGCCGCCGCCCGCACCAGCCACGGGACGGCGTCCCCCAGCGCCTCCCCGAACGCCTTCTCCGGCAGCGGCGCGCCCCACCGGCCCGCCACCCGCCCGTACAGCCAGACCAGCATCAGCGCCCCGACCGTCGCCGGGATCCCGGCCGCCGCCCACTTCGCCTCCGTACGCGACAGGCGCCGCGAGCCGTACGCCAGCAGCAGGCCCGCCCCCACCGCGAGGGGCTGGCCCAGCACCGCGCCCGCCAGCAGCGCGGCCAGCGCCAGCAGCTGCAGGGGTCCGCAGGCGGCGAGCAGCCGCAGGGCGGGGCGCACGGCGCCCTCGCCGGCGGGCCCGGCAGCCTCCGCCTCCTCGCGCTTGCGGACCGCGCGGGCCGGGGGAGCGGCCGGCGCGTCCTCCGGCGGCCGCAGCAGCTCCGGGACCTCGATGCCCCCCGTGAAGCCCGGCATCATGTCGCCCAGGGGGCCGTCCCCCGCACCCGCGCCGAACGGCCCCGGCTGCGTCCGCCACCAGTCCGGCGACGGCGCCCCTATCTCGTCCTCCCCGGCCCGGTGCGGCGGCGAGGCGGCCGTCGAGGGCGGCGGCACCTCGGCCTCCTCCCTCGGGCGCGGCAGCCGGCCGCCGGCCCCTGGGCGCGGCTTGGGCAGCCGCCCCGCGAGCGCCGTGAGGCCCGTCGGCTTCGGCGGCCGGGCGGCGACCTCCGGGATCGCGGACGCCGGATCGTCCGCCGCCGCCTCGACGATCTCCCCGGGCGATCCGAAGCGCTCCAGCACACGGCGCACCTCGGCGGCGCTGTACGCACCCTCCTCCGCCCGCACCCGGTCGATCCGCGTCCGCAGCCGCGTCACCAGCCGCACCCGCTCGCCGGAGGGCAGGGCGCGCTGCTGGGCCAGGTCGCCGACCCGGCTCAGATAGTCGAGGATCAGTTGGTCGCCTTCGATACCCACGATGTCCCTACGCGGTCGCGGTGCGGGACCGGCGGCCGCTCGCGAAGCCGTCCGCACTCCCGCCCCTGTCGGGCCGACAGGCCCTCAGGCTATCGCGGGGCCGCGCACGGAATTTCCCGTTTCCACCGGGGGGCTACGCTGCCCCGACAGCCCGCCGCCGCGCCGTACAGGAGTTCCCGATGTCCCACGCCGACCCGTTCCGCACCGCGCAGTTGCGGACCGCCGCGCTCGACGCCTGGGCCGCGTCGGCCGCCCGGCTGCGGGAGGACGCCAACGCGGAGGAGGACCTGGCGCTCGGCGGCTACCGCGACCGCCTGGTCGTGGAGTTGGCGCAGAACGCCGCCGACGCCGCCGTGCGCGCCGGGGTCGCGGGGCGGCTGCGGCTGGTGCTGGACGACGAGGGCCTGACCGCCGCCAACACCGGCGCCCCGCTGGACGCGGCGGGCGCCGCCTCCCTGTCCACCCTGCGCGCCTCCGCCAAGCGCGACGGGGAGGCGCAGGGCTCCGTGGGCCGCTTCGGGGTGGGCTTCAACGCCGTCCTCGCCGTCACCGACGCGCCCTCGATCGTACGCAGCGACGGCGCCGGGGTGCGCTGGTCGCGCGCCGAGGCCCGCGCGGCCGTACAGGAGCGGGCCGCCGAAGTCCCCGAACTGGCCGAGGAGTTGGCGCGGCGCGGCGGCCACGTCCCGGCCCTGCGCCTGCCGCTGCCCGCCACCGGCGAGGTGCCCGAGGGCTACGACACCGCCGTCGTCCTCCCCTTCCGCGACGCCGCCGCCCGCGAGCTGGCCCACCGCCTCGCCGCCGGCGTGGACGACGCGCTGCTCCTCGCCCTGCCCGGGCTGGCGGAGGTGGTCGTCGAGACCCCGGCGGGCAGCCGCACCCTGACCCGTACACAGGAGGGCGCCCATGTCGTCATCACGGACGGCGGGCGCACCACCCGCTGGCGGGTGGAGAGCGAATCCGGCCCACTGGACGCCCGGTTGCTCGCCGACCGCCCCGTCGAGGAGCGGCTGCGCCCCTACTGGTCGGTGACCTGGGCCGTCCCCGTCGCCGAGGACGGCTCCCCGGCGCGCCCGCGCACCGCCGAGGTGCTGCACGCGCCCACCCCGACCGACGAACCCCTGGGCCTGCCCGCCTTGCTGATCGCCACCCTGCCGCTGGAGCCCACCCGCCGCCACGTCGCCCCCGGCCCGCTCACCGACCACCTGCTGGACCGCGCCGCCGAGACCTACGCCAAACTGCTGCGCGACTGGCGCCCCGTCCACCCCGCCGTCCTCGACCTGGTCCCGGCCGTCCTGGGCCGGGGCGGCATCGACGGCGAACTGCGCGCCCGCATCCTGCGCCGCCTGCCCGAAGTCCCCTTCCTCGCCCCGGCGTTGACGCCCGCGAACGAAGAGGGGGAGGACGCCCCCGGCCTGCGTCCCCGCGACGCCGAGCTGATCGAGGGCGCGAACGCCGGGACGACGGCCGTCCTGGCCGAGCTGTTCCCCGCGCTCCTGCCCGCCGGCCAGGAGCGCCGCCCCGAGCTGCGCACCCTGGAGGTGGCCCGCCTCACCCTGGGCGAGGCGATCGACCGCCTCGCCGGCGTGGAGCGCGAGCCGTCCTGGTGGCGGCGGCTGTACGAGGCGCTCGCCGGCACCGACCCCGACCGCCTCGCCGGCCTGCCCGTCCCGCTGGCCGGCGGCGGCACCGCCCTGGGCCCCCGCCAGACCCTGCTGCCCCAACCCGGCACGGACGCCGCCGCGTTCGCGGGCCTGGGCCTGCGGATCGTCCACCCCGACGCCGCCCACCCCCTCCTCGCCCGCCTCGGCGCCACCCCCGCCACCGCGCGCGCGATCCTCACCACCCCGCAGGTACGGGCAGCCGTCGCCGCCTCCCTCGACGAGGGTGACGACACCTGGTTCGACGACGAGCCCGCCGCCCCCACCCCCGAGGCGCTGGCCGACCTCGTCCTGACCCTCGTCCGCGACGCCGGCCTCCAGCCCGGCGACGAGCCCTGGCTCGCCGCCCTCGCCCTCCCCGACGAGGACGGCGAACTCGCCCCCGCCGGCGAACTCCTCCTCCCCGGCAGCCCGTTCGCCCAGCTCGTCCGCGAAGGGGAGCTGGCCGCCTGCGACGCCGCGCTGGCCGAGCGCTGGGGCCGGGGCCCGCTGACCGCCGTCGGCGTCCAGGCCGACTTCGCACTCGTACGGGCCGCCGACGTCGTCTTGGACCCCGACGAACTGGAGCCCCGCGAAGGCGACTACCCCGAACCCGACGACGCCGGCCTGCTGGACGCCGTGGACGTCTGGTGCGAGGACGTCCTGGACGGCCTGGACGAGCAGCCCGTCCCGCCGGTCCTCACCGAGCTGACCGCCGTACGCGACCTGGACCTGGTCGCCGACGACAAGTGGCCCCAGGCCCTCGCCCTGCTCTCCCGCCCGCCCCTGCGCGACGCCCTCACCGCCCCCGCCCGCGTCCTCCTCGCCGACGGCACCACCCGCCGTATCCGCCCCTACACCGCCTGGTGGCTGCGCGACCACCCCATCCTGGCGGGCCGCCGCCCGGCCGGCCTGCGCGCCCTGTCCGGCGACCCCCTGCTCGCCGGCCTCTACGAGACGGCCGACACCTCCACCGTCCACGACGAGGAGGTGCTGCGCGCCCTGGGCGTACGGACCTCCGCCGCCGCGCTCCTCGCCGAGCCCGGCGGCGCGGCAGAGCTGCTCACCCGCCTCGCCGACCCCGGCCTGCCCGTCACCCCGGCCCAACTCCACGGCCTGAACACCCTGTTGGCCGACCTCGACCCCGAGCAGGTCACCCTCCCCGACGAGGTCCGCGCGGTCCGCGACGGGCGCACGGTGGTGGTCGGCGCCGCCGGCCCCGACGCCCCCCTGATCGCCGACGCCCCCGACCTGCTGCCGCTGGCCGCCGGCCGCGCCCTCGTGCCCGTACGCCCCGAGCGCGCGGCGGAGCTGGCCGAGCTGCTGCAACTGCGGCGGCTGAGCGAGGTGTACGAGGCCCCGGTGGACGCCTCCGCCGGCCAACTGCGCGACGTACCCGAGGAGATCGCCGCCCTGCTCGGCCCCGCCACCCCCGCCGCCTACCTGGAGCACGCGGAACTCACCGTCGACGGCGTCGAACTGGACTGGCGCCGCACCCCCGACGGCACCCTGCACGCCGCCACCCTGGAGGGCGTCGCGGCGGCGCTGGCCTGGGCGGGCGGCCAGTGGGGGCGGCGCTTCGAGGTGGCCGCGCTGCTGGAGGACCCGCAGCGCACGGCGGAGCTGGCCCGCGACCGCTGGTTCGACTGAGGGGCCGCTGAAGGGCCGCCGAAGGGCCGCTGAGGGGCCGCCGAGGCGTCCCGGATCCGGGCCCGGCGCACACGCTCCGTGACGCTTTGATGCTCATGGGGCCGTTGTGACAATCCTGTTGCACTGTGTGCGAACCAGTTCGCGGATCTACTTCGATAGACGGACATACACTCCGTCGCACACTGTGTGGCTGTGGGGGATATACATCGGTCACACCCGAGGATGTTGGGACACAGCATGAAGAAAGCCGCTTTCGGCGCTGCCCTCGTCGGCGCCCTGGCCGTCTCCGCTCTCGCCGTTCCGTCCGCCGGCGCGACGGACTCGCCGCTGAAGCGGGACTACACCCGGCCCACGGCCGAGGCGTCCGCGCGGGTCGCCCCGCTCGACGCCACCGCCGGGACGCTGGACACCGTCGGCGACACCCAGATCACCGATGTGACCGTGCACGGCGGCAAGTCCATCGACATGGGCACCACCAACCTCCGTACCATCACGGTCTCGATGACCGCCACGGACGACAGCGGCATCGACGACGCCTACATCGACCTGTGGCACGGCGCCGACTGGGCCTCCCCCGACGGCCTCCTCGTCCCCAACGAGGACGCCGCCACCTGTACCGCGGTCAACGCCACCACCGCCACCTGCAAGCTGACGATCACCATCGACCCGCGGGTGAACCTCAACAACAACCTGCTGGCCGGCACCTGGAAGGTCACCGCCGACGCCTACGCGAAGGACGGCGACTACTCCTTCAACGACGCGATCAAGACCACCACCATCAAGCGCTACTCCCGCCTGACGACCAACGCCTCCCCGGAGCCGGTCTACAAGGGCAAGACCATCACGGTCAGCGGCTTCCTCTCCCGCGCGAGCTGGGAGTCCCCCTGGTCCTACAAGGGATACGGCGGCAAGTCCGTCACGCTGCAGTACAAGCGCTACGGCTCCGCCTACTCCTGGACCAACGTCAAGACGGTCACCAGCGCCACCACCGGCGACCTGAAGACCACCGTCACCGCCGGCTACGACGGCTACTACCGCTACGTCTTCGCCGGCAACTCCGCCTCCACGGCGATCACGTCCACGAGCGACTTCATCGACGTGAAGTAAGCACCACCGCACACACGAGGGCCGCCGGTCACCAGACCGGCGGCCCTCGCCCGTACCACCCGCGCGACTCAGCCCGGATAGCGCCGCGCCACCAGCCGCCACACCGGCTCCAGCAGCGCCGAGGCGGCCGCCGCGATCCCCACCGCGATCCACGGCATCGTCGTCCCCACCAGCTTCAGCTGGAAGAAGTCCTGCAGCCACGGCGTGACCATCACGACCACGAAGCCCAGCGCCATCGTCCCCACCAGCAGCAGCCGCCACCAGTTGTACGGACGCGCGATGATCGCCAGCACCCACATCGCGACCAGGAAGAGCGTCAGCGTCGCCACCGAGGTCTCCGCGTCCAGCGCGCCGGGACCCGTGTAGTACGAGCGCGCCAGCAGGTACGCGAGGAAGGTCGCCGAGCCCGCGAGCAGCCCGGCCGGCACGGAGTACTTCATCACCCGGCGCACGAACTGCGGGCGCGCCCGCTCCTTGTTGGGCGCCAGCGCCAGGAAGAAGGCCGGGATGCCGATGGTCAGCGTCGACAGCAGCGTCAGGTGCCGCGGCAGGAAGGGGTAGGGCACCGCGCTGACCACCACCAGCAGCGCCAGCAGCACCGAGTAGACGGTCTTGGTCAGGAAGAGCGTGGCCACCCGCTCGATGTTGCCGATGACCCGGCGGCCCTCCGCGACGACCGAGGGCAGCGTGGCGAAGCTGTTGTTGAGCAGCACGATCTGCGCCACCGCCCGCGTCGCCTCCGAGCCCGAGCCCATCGAGACGCCGATGTCGGCGTCCTTCAGGGCCAGTACGTCGTTGACGCCGTCGCCCGTCATCGCCACGTCGTGCCCGCGCGACTGCAGGGCGGCGACCATCTCCCGCTTCTGCTGCGGCGACACGCGCCCGAAGACGCTGTTCTCCTCCAGCACCCGCGCCATCTCCGCCGGGTCCTCGGGGAGGGTGCGGGCGTCCACGGTGCGCTCCGCGCCCGGCATGCCGAGCTTGGCGGCGACCGCGCCGACGGCGACCGCGTTGTCACCGGAGATGATCTTCGTCTCGACGTTCTCCGCCGCGAAGTACCGCAGCGTCTCCGCCGCGTCGGGCCGCAGCCGCTGCTCCAGCACCACCAGCGCGACGGGCTTGAGCCCGGTGGCGATCGCGGCGGCGGCCCCCGCCCCCTGGGCGCCCTGGAGGTCGCCCAGCTCCACGTCCGCCCGCGCCAGCAGCAGCACGCGCAGGCCCCGGGAGTTGAGCTCGTCGACCAGCGCCAGGTCCGGGCTGCCGGCGGGCAGCAGCACATCCGGGGCGCCGAGCAGCCACGTACTGCCCTCGCCCATCGCGTCGTTGAAGGAGGCGCCCGAGAACTTGCGCGCGGAGGAGAAGGGCAGCGACTGGGTGCAGCGCAGCTCCTCGGTGTCCGGGTAGGTCTCGATGATCGCCTGCAGGCTGGCGTTGGGCCGCGGGTCGCAGGCGCCCAGCGCGCCGAGCACCCGGCGCACCTCCGCCTCCTCGGCGCCGCCCAGCGGCCGCAGCTGCGTGACGTCCATGCCGCCCTCGGTGAGGGTGCCGGTCTTGTCCAGGCAGACCACGTCGACGCGGGCCAGCCCCTCGATGGCGGGCAGCTCCTGCACCAGGCACTGCTTGCGGCCCAGCCGGATCACGCCGATGGCGAAGGCCACCGAGGTCAGCAGCACCAGGCCCTCGGGGACCATCGGCACGATGCCGGCGACGGTGCGGCGGATCGCCTCGGAGGAGTCGCGGTTCTCGTGCAGCATCCCGGAGACGATCAGGCCGATCGCGGCCGGGACCATCATGTAGGTCACGTACCGGAGGATCTGGCTGATCCCGCTGCGCAGTTCGGAGTGCACGAGCGTGAAGCGCGAGGCCTCCTCGGCCAGTTGGACGGCGTACGCCTCGCGCCCGACCTTCGTCGCGGTGAAGGCGCCCCCGCCGGCGACGACGAAGCTGCCCGAGAGGATCCGGTCGCCGGGCCGCTTGAGCACCGGGTCGGCCTCGCCGGTCAGCAGCGACTCGTCGACCTCCAGGTTGTCGGCCTCCACCAGCTCGCCGTCCACGACCGCCTTGTCGCCGGGGCCCAGCTCCACCAGGTCGCCCAGCACGATCCCGGAGACGGGGATCTCCCGGCTCGCGCCGTCGCGGCGCACGGTCGGGCGGGCCTCGCTGATCACGGCGAGGCTGTCGAGGGTCTTCTTGGCGCGCAGCTCCTGGATGATGCCGATCGCGGTGTTCGCGATGATCACGAAGCCGAAGAGGCCGTCCTGGATGGGGCCGACGACCAGGATGACCGCGAAGAGCACGCCGATGATGGCGTTGAAGCGGGTGAAGACGTTGGCGCGGACGATGTCCGCGGTGGAGCGGCTGCTGCGCGCGGGGACGTCGTTGACCTCGCCCCGCGCCACCCGCCCGGCGACCTCGGCGGCGGTCAGGCCGTCACGGCTGTACGGCGTACTGGAGGGGCCGCCCGCGCCGCCCCCGGCCGGCATGCCGCCGGCGACTTCGGTGTCCACCCGCTGGTTCATAGGGCAGACCGTACGTGGTCACCGCCCCGGTCGTCCGCACCCGCCCCCCGGCCGTTGGTGGGACGGGCGTCAGCCCGCGTCCGTACCGGCGGGGGGAGCGGCCGCGCGGGCGAGGGCGGCCTCGCGGCGGCGGCAGAACCAGATGCCGAAGACGCCCAGCCCCGCGCCGGTCAGGCAGGTCCACAGCCACCAGGTGTGCCCGTGGTCGTCGAACCAGCCGTAGAAGGGCAGCTGCCCGAGGAAGAGGAGCGCCCACAGGGCTGTGCCGCCGGTGACGACGGCCACGGGATCGCCCTCCAGCGGCTCGGGGGCCTCGTGCCGGGGCGTCCACTTCAGGGGGTTCTGCATGCGGCCACTTTACGGGCCCGGGTCGGCCGGTGGGCGGGGGCGGCCGGGTTCACCCCTGTCCCGCCCCTGTCCCGCCCCGGCCTCACCCCGGTGTCATCCGATGGTCACCGGTACCGCCCGGATAGCGGATACTGGTCATTCGTACTTAGGTACACAAGACCCGCCCCTTGATGTGTAAGGTCCTACGAATGCCGGTCGACGCACCGCCCACCGAAGCGCCCCCCACCAGCGCGCTTGACCGCTACTTCGAGATCGGCCGGCGCGGCTCGACCATCCCCCGCGAGATACGCGGCGGGCTGGCCACCTTCTGCGCGATGGCCTACATCCTCGTGCTCAACCCGATCATCCTGAGCGCGGGCGCCGACAAGTTCGGCCAGCACCTCGACGGCGGCCAGCTCGTCACCGCGACCGCGCTGGTCGCGGGCCTCACCACGCTGCTGATGGGCGTCATCGGCAACGTGCCCATCGCGATGGCCGCCGGCCTGGGCATCAACGCCGTCGTCGCCTTCCAGCTCGCCCCCCGGATGAGCTGGGCCGACGCGATGGGCATGGTCGTCCTCGCCGGACTGGCGATCATGATCCTGGTGGCGACCGGCCTGCGCGAGCGCGTGATGAACGCGATCCCCGACGGGCTGCGCAAGGGCATCGCCATCGGCATCGGCCTGTTCATCGCGCTGATCGGCCTGGTCGACGCGGGCTTCGTCACCCGCAACCCGGACGCCGCGCACACCACCGTCCCCGTCGGCATGGGCAGCGGCGGCCAGCTCGCCGGCTGGCCGGTGCTGGTCTTCGTCCTGGGCCTGGCGCTGACCCTGGTGCTGGTCGTACGGCGCACCAACGGCGCCATCCTCATCGGCATCGTGGCGATGACCGCGCTGGCGGTCGCGGTGAACTCCCTCGCCGACATCCCGGCGCGGTCCTGGGGCCTGACCGTCCCGCAGCTGCCCGACTCCCTCGTCGCCGCCCCGGACTTCTCGCTGATCGGCCACGTCAGCCTCTTCGGCGGCTTCGGCGAGGTCGGCGTGCTGACCGGCTGCCTCTTCGTCTTCACCGTGCTGCTCTCCGGCTTCTTCGACGCCATGGGCACGATCGTCGGCGTCAGCGACGAGGCCGGGCTGCTGGACGAGGAGGGCCGGCTGCCGGACATGGGCCGGGTGCTGATGGTCGACGGCGTCGCCGTGGCCCTGGGCGGCGCGGGCTCCGCCTCCGCCAACACCGCCTACGCCGAGTCCACGGCGGGCGTCGGCGAGGGGGCCCGTACCGGCTTGGCCAACCTCGTCACCGGCGGGCTCTTCCTGCTGGCGCTGGTCTGCACGCCGCTGCTGACCATCGTGCCCGCGCAGGCCGCGACGCCGGCGCTGGTCGTCGTCGGCTTCATGATCATGGCCTCGAACGTCCGGGACATCGACTGGTCGGACGCGGTGATCGCGGTGCCGGCGTTCCTGACGATGGTGATGATGCCCTTCACCTACAGCATCACCAACGGCATCGGTGTCGGCGTGCTGTCCTACGTGCTGCTGAAGGCGGCCACCGGCCGCCTGCGCGAGGTGGCGTGGCCGCTGAACGTGGTGGGGCTGTGCTTCCTGGTCTACTTCCTGCTCGACCCGATCGAGCAGGCGCTGGGGCTGAAGTAGCCCTCGGGCGGTCTGTGCGGCAGGGCCCCGGGAACGGTCCCGGGGCCCTGCGGCTTGCTGTCGGGCCGCTCGCTGTCAGGCCGGGGTCATCCGCGCCCCCCAGGCGCTGAGGCGTTCCGTTTGGTCCACGGCCGCCTTGAACCGCTCGTCGAAGTCGTCGCGGACGAGCGTCTGCAGGACGTAGTCCTGGACCGTCATCCCCCGACGTGCCGCGTGACTCCGCAGGCGATCGAGGAGATCGCCGTCCATACGCAGGCTGAGCACCTCTGTTCCCATGTCCGCCAGGCTGACGGCTCGTACGTCTGCACGTGTCTGATTCCCGCGCATCCTCACCCGTTCGGGTGGCTTCCTGATCGCACCCGTAACCTGCTTCGCGCAGGCTTCGCCTGTGCGTGAGCGAAGCACCGCCCGGCGCGAGGCCGCCGGGTGGCCGGAAAACGCGTTCTTCTTAGTCAAGGTAATGAGGTAGTCTAACGTCATGACGGAACACTCCAGGCTCTCCAGCCCCGAGGACGTGGCGGCCGTCAACGCTCTGCGCTCCTCCGTGATGCGGCTCTCCCGCCGCATCCGCCACCACGGGATGTCGGCCGCCCGCAAGAAGTGGGACGGCGAGGAGTCGCTGAGCCCGACCGAGATGTCGGTGCTGGGCACGCTCTTCCGCTGCGGACCCTGCACGCCCAGCGAGCTGGCCCGCAAGGAGCACGTACAGCCGCCGTCGATGACCCGGATCATCGCGATGCTGGAGGCCAAGGGCCTCGTGCGGCTGGAGGGGCACCCGGAGGACCGCCGCCAGAAGGTGGTCAGCCAGACCGAGCAGGCCCAGGGCCTCCTGGAGGAGGCCCGCCGGCAGCGCAACGCCTTCCTGGCGGAGCTGGCCGAGGGCCTGGACCCGCAGGAGTGGGAAGCGCTGCGTGCGGCGGCGCCCGTACTGGAGAAGCTCGCGCACCTGTAAGAGGCGGCCGCCACGGTCGCCCGACCACACGCCAAGGGGGCGACCGTATTTTGAGTCCGGGACCCGGAGCAGACTCCGCACCCGCACCGACCGCTACTACCTTCAGCTCGCTCCGGATCAGGAACTACCGGCTCTTCGCGACCGGCCAGATGGTCTCCAACACGGGCACCTGGATGCAGCGCATCGCCCAGGACTGGCTCGTCCTCAGCCTCACCGGCTCGGCCGCCGCCGTCGGGATCACCGTCGCCATGCAGTTCCTGCCGATGCTGCTCTTCGGCCTCTACGGCGGCATCGTCGCCGACCGCTACCCCAAGCGGCGCATCCTGCTGGCCACCCAGACCTTCATGGGCCTCACCGGCCTCGCCCTGGCCGCGCTCACCCTGGGCGGGGCGGTGCGGGTCTGGCACGTGTACGTGCTGGCCTTCCTGCTCGGCCTGGCCACCGTCGTCGACAACCCGGCCCGCCAGGTCTTCGTCACCGAACTCGTCGGCCGCGAGCAGCTGCGCAACGCCGTCAGCCTCAACGCCGCGAACTTCCAGACCGCGCGCCTGGTCGGCCCCGCCGTCGCCGGCGTGCTGATCAGCGCGGTCGGCTCGGGCTGGGCCTTCCTGCTCAACGGGGTCTCCTTCGCCGCGCCGATCGCCGGACTCCTGCTGATGCGCACCGCCGAGCTGCACCCCGTCGAGCGGGCCCCGCGCGGCAAGGGCCAGCTGCGCGAGGGCCTGCGCTACGTGGCCGCGCGGCCCGAGCTGCTGTGGCCGATGGTGCTCGTCTTCTTCGTCGGCACCTTCGGCTTCAACTTCCCGATCTGGCTCACCGCCTACGTCGACGACGTCTTCGGCGGCGACGCGGGCCTCTACGGCCTGCTCAACTCGCTGCTCGCCGTCGGCTCCCTCGCCGGCGCGCTCTACGCCGCCCGGCGCGGGGTCTCGCTGCTGCGCGTCACCGTCGGCGCCGCGCTGGCCTTCGGGCTGCTGGAGATCGCCGTCGCGCTCTCGCCGTCCCTGTGGCTCTTCGCCGCGCTGCTGGTCCCGGCCGGCATGGCGGGCGTGCTGTTCAACGTCACCGCCAACTCCAACGTCCAGCTGCGGACCGAGGAGGCCATGCGGGGGCGGGTGATGAGCCTGTTCATGATGGTCTTCATGGGCGGTACGCCGCTGGGCGGACCCCTCGTGGGCTGGGCCACCGACACCTACGGGGCCCGGCTCGGCTTCGTGGCCTGCGGCCTGGTCTCGGCGCTCGCCGCCGCCGGGGTGGGCCTGATGCTGGCCCGCGCGGGCGGCGTGCGCATCCGCCTCGACCTGCGGCCCGGGGGGCGGTACGTGCGGCTCGTACCCCGGGAGTACGCGGCCGCGGCGTGAGCCGTGCGGTCGGCGGGAGCGCGTGCGGCGGCCCGCGCGCGGGACGTCGGTGAGGCGGGTCACCCCGCTGTGTGCGGGGGATCGGCTCGGGGCGGGCGGGCGTCCGGTTAACCTCGAAGGCGTGGATGCAAAGACCCGTATGCGTGTGGTGAGCGGTGCGCTCGTGCTGATGTTCGTGATCGTGGCGGTGGCAGCCGCGCTGGGCCGGTAGCCGGCCCCTTCCGACAGGGCGGTACGGGGCCGGGGGCCGGGATACGTCCCAGCCCCCGGCCCCGTCGCACCTGCCGCGCGGCCTATGCGGGCGCCGCTGTCACCAGGCGAACGCCTCCGGGGACGGCCCCGGGCCCGGGAAGATCGCGTCCAGCTCCGTCAGGAACTCCTCCGTCAGCTCCAGCTCCACCGCCCGCAGCGCGGACTCCAGCTGGCCCGTGGTGCGCGGGCCGACGATCGGGCCCGTGACGCCGGGGCGCGTCAGGAACCACGCCAGAGCCACCTCGCCCGGCTCCAGGCCGTGCTTGTCGCACAGGTCCTCGTAGCGCTGGACCTGCTCGCGGATCGCGGAGTTCGCCAGCGCGTCCGCGCTGCGGCCGTCCGCCGCGCGGGAGGCGTCGCCCTTCTCCGCGCGCTTGATCGCGCCGCCGAGCAGGCCGCCGTGCAGCGGCGACCAGGCGATCACGCCGGCGCCGTACGCCTCCGCCGCCGGGATGACCTCCATCTCCGCGCGGCGCTCGGCGAGGTTGTACAGGCACTGCTCGCTGACCAGGCCGAGCATGCCCCGGCGGGCGGCGGCCTCGTTGGCCTGGGCGATGTGCCAGCCGGCGTGGTTGCTGGAACCCACGTAGAGGATCTTGCCCTGCTGGATCAGGATGTCCATCGCCTGCCAGATCTCGTCCCAGGGGGTCCGGCGGTCGACGTGGTGGAACTGGTAGAGGTCGATGTAGTCCGTCTTCAGCCGCTTGAGACTGGCGTCCACGGCTCGGCGGATGTTGAGGGCGCTCAGGCGGTCGTGGTTGGGCCAGGGCTTCTCGCCGTCGCCGGCCATGTTCCCGTAGACCTTGGTGGCGAGGACGGTCCTGTCGCGGTTGGCGGGGTCCTTGGCGAACCAGTTGCCGATGATCTCCTCGGTGCGGCCCTTGTCGTCGCCCCAGCCGTAGACGTTGGCGGTGTCCACGAAGTTGAGCCCCGACGCGAGCGCCGCGTCGAGGATGGTGTGGCTGGTCGGCTCGTCGGTCTTGGGACCGAAGTTCATGGTGCCGAGGACGAGTCGGCTCACCTTCAGTCCACTGCGGCCAAGCTGTGTGTACTTCATGCCCCCAGCCAACTCCTCGCGGGGGCGGCTCGGCAAGTCGATTGCGCTGACCTTCACTTGTACGCGTCACGGGGTTCACGCGAGGCGCCCTGGGCCTCTCCGCGAGGGCGGCGCCGGTGCGCGCCGGGCTCGGGTCGTGGGGCGGGCCTCTCTGCGAGGGCGGCGCTGGTGCGTGTCCGATTCGCGTTGTGGGGCGGGGCCTCTCCACGACAACTCCGAAAAGCCATAGGGATTTACTTGCCATCGGTCGATTTGCTGCTCT
>NZ_JBHSZO010000015.1:0-120301 GCF_042663125.1 Streptomyces polyrhachis
CACCCCGCCCCATGACGACCCCAACGAGCCCGCCCCACATAGGACACGGTCTAAGTGGGGGTGCAGGAAGGGCTGTTGCAAGGTTAGTTGATCTTGCATAGTTGCTGGTCGGGGGGTCGTGACCGGAATGGCCGAAGCTCCGTTGTGGATCGATGACCTCGCAAGTCCTCGATCCACAACGGAGCTTCGGTGATTGCCGAGTCTGCTAACTGAAGTGCCTGAAGGGTCGGTTGGGGGCGGTGTGTTACGACGACAGGGTGCGGGCCGCTGTCAGGAGGTGGGCTGCTTCTTGCGGGGGGATGAGGAGGGCCGGGCCCAGGAGGGAGAGGGTTTCGTGTTCTGCGGGGGTGTAGGGGCCGTCCGCCAGGGCGATCGCCGCGGCCTGGAGGAGGATGCGGCCCCGGCCGGGGGGTGTGAGGAGGGGGGCCAGGGGGGTGAGGGTGGCGTGGAGTTCCGTCGCCAGGGGGGCCGTCGGGGAGGCTGCCGGGGGGTGGGGCGTTCCGGGCCGGGCGGGGAGGCGGCCGGTGTCCAGGTCCAGCGCCGCCAGCAGGGTCAGCAGCTGCTCCTCCGAGCAGCTCTCGTACCCGGCGCCGCGCACCGCCGACAGCGCGGTCTCGCGGACCGCGGGGGAGGCGGCGCCGCCCGCGTGGAGCACGGCCAGGGCGACCGTGTGCACGGCCTCGCGCAGGAGGGCGGAGAGGCGGGCGGTGGTGGGGGTGTCCAGGCACTCCGGGGCGAAGTGCCGCTCGCAGGCGGCGCATTCGACCACCGGGCCCGCGCCGCCGCGCGCCGGCAGCGGCACGCCCAGCACCGTCAGGCGCCGGCTTCCCGCCCGCAGCCGGTAGTCGCGGTCGCCGCCGCAGCCGGGGCAGTGGAACTCCCCGGTGCGCAGCGTGCTCCAGACGGTGCGCACGCCCACGGCGCGACGCAGCCCGCGCACCGGGCGCACTCGGTGTCCCCAGGAGTGCCTCACGTCGCCACCTCCGTAACGCTGCCGCAACACTGCCGCATTGAGACGTGATGTTAGCCACATCGGGCGCAAACGTCAGCCCTCCCGCGGACCGGCCGCAAACACCGGTGGGGGTACGGGCGTCGGACCCGTACCCCCACCTGCGGTGTTCAACTCCCGGGCGGGAGTTACCGCTTGGCCCGGTTCACCGCCGAGACGACCGCCTTCAGCGACGCCCGCGTGGTGTTCGCGTCGATGCCGATGCCCCACAGCACCCGCCCGTCGACCGCCACCTCGATGTACGAGGCCGCCTGCGCCCGCGCGCCCTCGCTGAGGGTGTGCTCCTGGTAGTCCAGCAGCCGCGCGTCGATGCCGACGCCCGCCAGCGCGTCGAAGAACGCCGAGATGGGGCCGTTGCCCGTACCGGTCAGCACCGTGTCCGCGCCGTCCACGACCGCCGCCACGGTGAGCGCGTCACCCCCGTCGCGGGTGGTCTCCGACTGCGCGGAGCGCAGCGCGATACGGCCCCAGGGCCTGGCCGCGTCCGGCAGGTACTCGTCGCGGAAGACGTCCCAGATCTCCGCCGGGGTGACCTCGCCGCCCTCGTGGTCGGTGCGCGCCTGGATGATCTTCGAGAACTCGATCTGCATCCGGCGCGGCAGGTCCAGGCTGTGCTCGTTCTTCAGCACGTAGGCGATACCGCCCTTGCCGGACTGGGAGTTGACCCGGATGACCGCCTCGTAGGAGCGGCCCACGTCCCTGGGGTCGATGGGCAGGTAGGGCACCGCCCACTCCAGCTCGTCGACCGTGACACCGCGCTCCCGGGCCCGTACCGCCATCGCCTCGAAGCCCTTCTTGACGGCGTCCTGGTGGGAGCCGGAGAAGGCGGTGTAGACGAGGTCGCCGGCGTAGGGGTGGCGGGGGTGGACCTCCATGCGCGTGCAGTACTCGTAGGCGCGGCGCACCTCGTCGATCTGCGAGAAGTCGATCTGCGGGTCGACGCCCTGGGAGAAGAGGTTCATCCCCAGCGTCACCAGGTCCACGTTGCCCGTACGCTCGCCCTGCCCGAACAGGCAGCCCTCCACCCGGTCCGCCCCCGCCATCACGGCCAGCTCGGCGGCCGCCACCGCCGTGCCCCGGTCGTTGTGCGGGTGCGCGGACAGGCAGACGAACTCCCGGCGGGAGAGGTTGCGCGACATCCACTCGAAGCGGTCGGCGTGCGTGGAGGGCGTGGAGCGCTCCACCGTGGCCGGCAGGTTGAGGATGATCTCGCGGCCCGCCTCGGGCTGCCAGACGTCCATCACGCCCTCGCAGACCTCCAGCGCGAAGTCCAGCTCGGTGTCCGTGAAGATCTCCGGGCTGTACTGGTAGCCGAAGACCGTCTCCGGGCCCAGGATCTTCTCCGCGTACTCCACGACCAGCCGGGTGCCGTCCACCGCGATCTGCCGCACCGCCTCGCGCGAGCCGCGGAAGACCACCTCGCGCCAGACCGGCGCGGTCGCGTTGTACAGGTGCACCGTCGCGCGGTGCGCGCCCTTCAGCGACTGCACGGTGCGCTCGATCAGCTCCTCGCGCGCCTGCGTCAGCACCGAGATCGTCACGTCCTCGGGGACCGCGCCCTCCTCGATGATCGAGCGCACGAAGTCGAAGTCGGTCTGCCCGGAGGAGGGGAAGCCGACCTCGATCTCCTTGTAGCCCATCCGCACCAGCAGGTCGAACATCTCGCGCTTGCGGGCCGGCGACATGGGGTCGATCAGCGCCTGGTTGCCGTCGCGCAGATCGGTGGACAGCCAGCGCGGCGCCCGGGTGATACGGGCCTCGGGCCAGGTGCGGTCGGGGATCGACACCGCCTCGTAGGGGCGGTACTTGTGGATCGGCATCGCCGAGGGCCGCTGGCGGACGGAGGCGGCCGTGACGGGAG
The DNA here is from genome assembly GCF_042663125.1 of Streptomyces polyrhachis. NCBI lineage: Bacteria > Bacillati > Actinomycetota > Actinomycetes > Kitasatosporales > Streptomycetaceae > Streptomyces > Streptomyces polyrhachis. The sequence goes on from NZ_JBHSZO010000015.1 coordinate 2,871, forward strand.
TGGGCTTGCTCATGGGCTTTCCTCTGCGGGTGGCTTCATGAGACCGACGAACAGCAGCACTCGACTCCGCGGGGAGGGGGTCGGTCTTACGACAGCGGACCCTCGCCGCGGCGGCTAAGGAGGAGCAGCGCCACGCACATGGTGCCGCCAGCCTAGCTGAGGGTGCCGGGTTGCGGTCATCCGTATCAGTATGCGAAATGGCACAGGCGGGGTACGGGACGCAAGTCCCGACCACTCGAATTCGGGAACCTCCGGGCTTTTCCGTGACACGCCGCACGCCGGATGCCAGATTGCGGCCTATGGATATGACGACCTCCGACCCCGTACGCCCCGTTTTCTGCGGCATCGTTCCCCCGCACATCCTGGACCGGGTGGCACGCAGCGACGACCCCGCCCTGGCCGGCCCGGCCCGCCGCACCCTGGAGCGCGACGCGCTGGAGCGCACCCGCCGCCGCCTCACCACCGTGCGCACCCTCGCCGCGCCCAAAGCCCCGCCGCGCCCCGACACCAAGCCCCACCGCACCGTCCACGACGCCGGACACGCCACCGAACTGCCCGGCCGCGAGGTCCGCACCGAGGGCGCCGAGGCTGTCCGCGACGCCACCGCCAACCGCGCCTACGACGGCCTCGGCGCCACCTTCGAGCTGCTCCTGAGCGCCTTCGGCCACGTCTCCGTCGACGGCGCCGGACTGCCCCTGCACGCCACCGTCCACTACGGCCGCGACTACAACAACGCCTTCTGGGACGGCGGCCAGATGGTCTTCGGCGACGGGGACGGCGAGCTGTTCCTCGACTTCACCACCTCCGTCGAGATCATCGGCCACGAACTCGCCCACGGCCTCACCCAGTTCACCGCCAACCTGGAGTACTTCGGCCAGTCCGGCGCGCTCAACGAGTCCGTCTCCGACGTCTTCGGCTCCCTCGTCAAGCAGTACACCCTCGGCCAGACCGCCCAGGACGCCGACTGGCTGATCGGCTCCGGCCTCCTCGCCCCCCGCGTCCAGGGCACCGCCCTGCGCTCCATGAAGGCGCCCGGCAGCGCCTACGACGACGACGTCCTGGGCAGCGACCCGCAGCCCGCCACGATGGACGGCTACGTCCGCACCTCCGAGGACAACGGCGGCGTCCACATCAACTCCGGCATCCCCAACCACGCCTTCCACCTCCTCGCCGTCGAGCTGGGCGGCCACGCCTGGGAGCGCGCCGGGCAGCTCTGGTACGACGTGCTCACCGGCGGCGAACTGCGCCCCTCCGCCGACTTCACCGAGTTCGCCCGCCTCACCGCCGCCGCCGCACTGGCGCGCTACGGGGAGGGCGAGGAGCACACCGCCGTCCGCGAGGCGTGGTCGCGGGTGGGCGTCGCGGTGGACGAGGAGACGGGGGCCGAGGTGCCCAAGCAGGGCGGCGGAGCCGAGCAGGAGGTACGGGCCGCCGCCACGGGTGAGACCGGGCGCGGCAAGGGGTAGACGGACGCCATGCGGATATCCGTCACCCGTACCGGAGGATTCGGCGGCATCCGCCGCCACGCCAGCCTGGACACGGCCGGCCGCCCCGACGCGGCCGGCCTCCAGGCACTCGCCCGCCGGGCGCTCGACGCCGGCGATGCCCGCCCGGCCCCGGGCGTGCCCGACGGCTTCCACTACGAACTGACCGTGGACGGCCGCACCGTCCACTGCGCCGACCCCGGCCTCACCGACGAGCAGCGGGCACTCATCACGGCCGTACTGCGGGAGGGAGCGTGAGGCCGGGGGCGGGCAACGCCCCTACCCCCGGCCGACGTTGATGCGTAGACGCGCTCAGAAACCCAGCTTGCGCAACTGCTTGGGGTCGCGCTGCCAGTCCTTGGCCACCTTCACGTGCAGGTCGAGATAGACCGGGGTACCGAGCAGCGCCTCGATCTGCTTGCGCGCCTTGGTGCCGATCTCACGCAGCCGCGCGCCCTTCGGGCCGATGATGATGCCCTTCTGGCTGGGCCGTTCGATGTACAGGAACGCGTGGATGTCCAGCAGCGGCCGGTCCGCGGGACGGTCCGCGCGCGGCTCCATCTCCTCCACCACCACCGCGATGGAGTGCGGCAGCTCGTCGCGTACGCCCTCCAGCGCGGCCTCCCGGATCAGCTCGGCGACCATCACCTGCTCCGGCTCGTCCGTCAGATCGCCGTCCGGATACAGCTCCGGGCCCTCCGGAAGCATCGGGATCAGCAGATCCGCCAGCAGGGAGACCTGGCGGTCCTCCACCGCGGAGACCGGCACGATCTCGTCCCACTCGAAGCCCAGGTCCTTGGCCATCCGGTCCACGGCCAGCAACTGCTGGGAGATCGTCTTCGGGTCCGCCAGGTCCGTCTTGGTGACGACGGCGACCTTCGGAGTGCGCTTGAGGGAGGCCAGCTCATTGGCGATGAAACGGTCGCCCGGCCCCACCTTCTCGTTCGCCGGAAGGCAGAAGCCGATCACGTCCACCTCGGCCCAGGTGGAGCGGACCACGTCGTTGAGCCGCTCGCCCAGGAGAGTGCGGGGCTTGTGGTAGCCGGGGGTGTCCACGAGGATCAGCTGCGCCTCGGGGCGGTGGACGATACCGCGGACCGTGTGGCGGGTCGTCTGGGGGCGGTTGGAGGTGATGGCCACCTTCTGGCCCACGAGAGCGTTCGTCAGGGTGGACTTGCCGGCGTTGGGGCGACCCACGAAGCAGGCGAAGCCCGCGCGGTGGGGGTCGTGGTTCTTCTCTGGGGTGCGGACGCTCATGCGGCTCATTGTCCCCGATCGCGGCCCGCGCGCGTATCGGGGGCCGGATTCCACCAGCGCCCGCAAGCCGTCAGCCCGCCGTCAGACGCTCCCGCAGAGTGCCGTCCGGGGCCGCCAGGAGAAGCGGGGTGGCGGCGTCGCCCAGGTCCCGTACCGCCGCGTGGTCCGCCGGGGCGGGGGAGGGCGCCACCGTGACCAGGGCCGCCGCCTCCAGAGACGTGGCACCCGAGGCCGCCGCCATCGCCACCGCCGTCTGCAGCGCCGTCAGGCGCAGAGAGGGAAGGACGACCGGAACCGCCACGTAGGTGCGGCCCGTCTCGTCGCGGACCGCCGCACCCTCGGAGGCGCCGCTGCGGGCACGGGCACTGCGGGCCAACGTGATGATCTTCTGGTCCTCGGGAGCCGACGGGGCACTCTCACTCATGGGCGCGAGCATACGGCGCGCCCCGCCAGGCAGCCGGAGCGGGTCGGGACTACACCGCACACGGCCCGCCCCGCCCCTCAGTCCTCCCCGTCCGCCTCCCGCGGCACCCGCACCGGCTCCACCAGCACCGTGACGATCTTGTTGCGCCGCCCCGCCGCCGACTCCGCCGTCAGCCGCAGCGCCGTCAGACCCGGATCAGAACCGTCATGGGACACATCCACCTCCGCCGTCGCACCCGCGATCGGCACCCGCCCCAGGGACTTCGCCAGCAGACCGCCGACCGTCTCCACGTCCTCGTCGTCCAGCTCCAGGTCGTACAACTCACCCAGATCACCGATATCCAGCCGCGCCGTCACCCGGTAGCGCTCCTCGCCCAACGGCTCCACCGGAGGCAGCTCCCGGTCGTACTCGTCGGTGATCTCACCGACGATCTCCTCCAGGATGTCCTCGATCGTCACGATGCCCGCCGTCGAGCCGTACTCGTCGATCACCACCGCCACATGGTTGCGCCGCACCTGCATCTCACGCAGCATGTCGCCCGCGTTCTTGGTGTCCGGCACGAAGAACGCCGGACGCATCACCGTCGACACCGGCTCCGACTCCGAATCGCGGTTGACGTGCGTACGACGCGCCAGATCCTTCACGTACACCACACCCACCACATCGTCCTCACTCTCCCCCGTGACGGGGATCCGCGAGAAACCCGAACGCAGCGCCAGCGTCAGCGCCTGCCGGATCGTCTTGTAACGCTCGATGGCCACCACGTCCGTACGCGGCACCATCACCTCCCGCACCAGCGTGTCGCCCAACTCGAAGACGGAATGCACCATCCGCGCCTCCTCGTCCTCGATCAGCGACTCCTTCTCCGCGAAGTCCACCATCGCCCGCAGCTCCTGCTCCGAGGCGAAGGGACCCATCCGGTAGCCCTTCCCCGGCGTGAGCGCGTTACCGACAAGGATCAGCAACCGCGGAATCGGCCCCATGACCCGCGCCAGCGGCAGCAGCACGTACGCCGCCGCCGTCGTCACCCCCACCGGACGCTGCCGCCCGATCGTCCGCGGCGAGACACCGATCGCCACGAAGGAGACCAGCACCATCACCCCGATCGCCAGCGCCAACGCCTGCGCCGTACCACTCACATGGTCCAGGCAGAGGTACGTCACCAGCGCCGCCGCCCCCATCTCGCAGCCGATCCGCACCAGCAGCGCCACGTTGAGATAACGCACCGGATCCTCGGCGAGCGCCGTCAGCTTCGCACTGCCCCGCCGCCCGGCCCGCACCGCCTCCTCCGCCGAGACCCGCGTGGTACGCACCAGACCCGCCTCCGCACAGGCGGCCAGCCACGCGATCACGGTCAACAGCACCGCCAACGCGATGAGTTCCCCGGTCATCGCGGCGTCAGTGCGTGGTCGGGGCCGGGGAGGGCCCCGCCACGCCGCGCTCCTCGCGCCAGCCGTCGACGATCGCCTTCTGCAGGCCGAACATCTCGACCTTCTCCTCCGGCTCCTCATGGTCGTAACCCAGCAGGTGCAACACCCCGTGCACCGTGAGGAGTTGCAGCTCCTCGTCCATGGAGTGCGCCGTCTGCGCCTCCTCCCCCTGCCGCTTGGCGACCTCCGGACACAGCACGATGTCACCGAGAAGACCCTGCGGGGAGTCGTCCTCGTCCTTGGCCGGCGGACGCAACTCGTCCATGGGGAAGGACATCACGTCAGTGGGACCGGGCAGGTCCATCCACTGCACGTGCAACTGCTCCATCGCCGCCGCGTCGACCACGATGACACTCAGCTCGGAAAGAGGGTGGATACGCATCCAGGACAGCGCGTAGCGGGCGATGTCGAGAATCGCCTGCTCGTCGACATCCGTGCCGGACTCGTTGTTCACGTCGATGGACATGGTGCTACTTCTTGCCGTTCTGTCGCTGGACCTGCTGCTGCCCCTGCTGCCCCTGCTGGCCGTCGTGCGCCTCGTACGCCTCCACAATGCGCCCGACGAGATGGTGACGCACGACGTCCTTGCTGGTCAGCTGGGAGAAGTGGATATCCTCCACCCCCTCCAGAATGCCCTGCACCTGCCGCAGCCCGGACTTCGTCCCCCCAGGCAGATCGACCTGGGTGACATCACCGGTGACAACAATCTTGGAATTGAACCCGAGCCGGGTCAGGAACATCTTCATCTGCTCGGGATTGGTGTTCTGCGCCTCGTCGAGAATGATGAAGGCCTCGTTGAGGGTGTTGTGCGTCAGCAGGTAGTCCTGCGTGACGTACAGCGAGTCCTCAGCGGCCACCTGGATGCAGACGGCCTCCTCGCGCCCGGCGGGCTGGATGTCGTCGATGAAGCGCATCGGCCGACCACCGCCGCCCGCCGCGTGGTACGTCTCCCGCTTACGCGCGAGGCGGAAGGGCTCCATGCCCTCGGGGAGGCGGATGTCGAGTGTGAAGGCGTCGTGGCGGTGGTGCACCTCCCGCCCTCCCGCCAGGCCAGGTGCCCGTCCTTCCGCCGCACGGCGGCGACGGTACGCCACACCGCCCAGCGACTGGACCAGGGCCACCACGTCGTCCGCCAGGATCGTGGAGGTCGTTGTGTACTGGATGCGGCAGGTGCGGTCGGACTGGGTGACCGGGCCGCCGTCGGAGTCCAGCAGACCCTGGAGGAGCGCCAGGCGTACCGCAGGAGTGTTGTAGAGGTAGTCCTCCGGTACGAACTTGGAGTGCGATCGCGATCCGAGGAGATCCAAGCCGCGTAGTACGCGGGTGACGGGATTCTCCAGCGTGATGACGTCGCCGGGCTTCCGCACCCGGTTGAGGGTGTAGTCGGGCCCGTTCTTCTGACGGACCCGTACGCCGGGGAGAGCCGCCTCCAGAGCCTCGGCCAACTCGGGGTCCGCAGTGGAGAAACCGGGGGTCGTGCTGCCGGTGAGACAGCCGTCGCCCAGCAGGAGGCCCAGGGCGTACGCGTCCATGGGGACGGGTCGTTCGGGAAACTCCACCGGCGCCGTCAGCAACGGCAGTTCGTACCGCCGCGCGTGCGCCGCCCGCAGGTTCCCGATCATCTCCTGCGTCTCCATCACCCGCCACGGCTTCCCCCGCCGCTTGTCGGAGGCCGTGCGGACGGTCCACAGGTGCTCACCGCAGCACAGGGTCCAGGAGCCGTCCTGGGCGCTGACCCGGTAGATGTCCTTCTCGCCCTGCGGATAGACGCCCAGCACCGGGGTCGGCTCACCGTTGGAGCCGATGACCAGATCGCCCACCTGGAGGTCGCCGATGGGCCGCCAGCCCTCGGGGGTGAGGACCGTCATCCATACCGGTTGGCTCCGGCCCCTCATATAAGCCAGCGGCGCCACCTCGATCGTCCCCGCTGCCATCAGCCTCGGGATTGAGTCCGGGTCCAGCATGTCGTGCAGGGCGTCGTAGAGCGGGCGCAGGTAGGGGTCGATCTTGTCGAAGAGGGTGCCGGGGAGGAAGCCCAGGCGTTCGCCTGCTTCGACGGCGGGGCGGGTCAGGATGATGCGGTTGACCTGTTTGGACTGCAGGGCCTGGACGGCCTTGGCCATCGCGAGGTAGGTCTTGCCGGTGCCGGCGGGGCCGATGCCGAAGACGATGGTGTTCTTGTCGATGGCGTCGACGTACTTCTTCTGGTTCAGCGTCTTGGGGCGGATCGTGCGGCCCCGGCTGGACAGGATGTTCTGGGTGAGGACCTCGGAGGGCGAGGAGTGGCCGCCGGCCTCGCCGTCGTCGCTCTTGCGCAGCATGGCGAGGGTGCGCTCCACGGCGTCCTCCGTCATGGGCTGGCCGGTGCGCAGCACCAGCAGGATCTCGTCGAAGAGGCGCTGGAGGAGGGCGACCTCGGCTTCCTCGCCGACGGCGGTGACCTGGTTGCCCCGGACGTGGATGTCGGTGTGGGGGAAGGCCTTCTCGATGGCGGTCAGCAGTGAGTCGCCGGAGCCGAGCACGGTGACCATCGGGTGCTTCGCCGGGATGGTGATCTGTGCGCGGGCCGCGCCCTGCTGTTCGGGGTGCCCGCTGGTGGGTGTCTGTGTCATGGGCGGGCCGCAGGGCCTCGGAGTCCCTTTTCCTCGACGGTGGGTGGACGACTGCTGGTGAGGGACATCGTAGTGGGCGGGGGGCGGGCGGGCGCGAGCGAGTTTCGGGGTCCGGCAGGTGCGGGGGTACGGGTGTACGCGGCGCGGGTGGCCGGGCGCGGGCCCGTACTCCTCCGGGAGTAGCGGGCGGTGCGCACCCCCGGTGGGAGTAGTGCGTACCTCGGTCCGGGGGGCGACGAGAAGGCGCTCGGGGGGCGGGAGTCTGGGTGACGAGAGCCCGAGAAGGACGAGGAGAGGGGTGGCCCATGGCGGCCGTGGAGAGCAGCAGCAGGCGGCGGGGGAGGTTCGTGCCCTGGACGCTGCTGGCGATGTGGGTGGCGGTGATCGCGCTTGCGGGGCCGTTCGCCGGGAAGCTGGCGGGTGCGGAGCAGGACCGGGCGGTGGACTATCTGCCGGCGAGTGCGGACTCCACTCAGGTGGCGAAGGTCCAGGACCGGTTGCCGGGGGGTGAGGCGACGGAGCTGGTGGTGGTCTACCACCGTGACGGGGGTCTGACGGCGGCGGACAGGGAGCGGGCGGCGGCGCAGATGGAGGAGGTCGCCGCCGCGTACGAGCTGACCGCGAAGCCGCGGGCGGTGCCGTCGAAGGCGGGGGACACGCTCATGTACCCGCTGGCCTCCACGGAGCCCGGTCAGGACGAGGAGGCCCGCGACAAGCTGGTGGAGGACGTGCGTGCGACCGTCGAAGGGGGCGGGGGGCTGGAGGCGGAGGTCGGTGGGAGCGGCGGGCTGCAGGCCGATATGAGCGAGGTCTTCGCCTCCTTGGACGGTCCGCTGCTCTACACCACCGTCGCGGTGGTCGCGGTGCTGCTCATCGTCATCTACCGCAGTCCGGTGCTCTGGCTGGTCCCGCTGGTGACCGCGGGTGTCGCCAACGCCCTTGCGATGGCGGTCACGTACGGGCTGCACGAGTGGTTCGGGACCACGGTCACCGGTCAGAGCACGGGTGTGATGAACATCCTCGTCTTCGGCGCGGGTACGGACTACGCGCTGCTGCTCGTCTCGCGCTACCGCGAGGAGTTGCGCCGTATCGAGCGCCCGCAGGAGGCGATGCGGGCGGCGCTGCGCGGCTGCGGGCCGGCGGTGGTGGCCTCCTCGCTCACGGTGGCGGCCGGGCTGCTGTGCCTGCTCGCGGCCGATCTCAACTCCACTCGCGGGATGGGTCCGCAGGGCACGGTGGGGGTGCTGAGTGCGCTGCTGGCGATGATGACGCTGCTGCCGGCGCTGCTGGTGCTGCTGGGGCGGCGGGTGTTCTGGCCGCTGGTTCCTGCCTTCGGCTCGGAGCCGAAGCAGGGGCGTTCGCTCTTCTCGGCGATGGGTGCCTCGGCCGGGCGCCGGCCGCTGACCGTGCTGGTGGTGGGGGCGCTGGTGCTGGGTGCGCTGGCGCTGGGGGCCACCCAGTTGAAGGGCGATCTCAAGAACGAGGACTCCTTCACGGCGAAGCCCGAGTCGATCGTGGCGAGCGAGACCCTGGCCGCGGCCTTCCCCGACCGGGGCAGCCGTCCGGTGGAGGTGGTCGTGCCCAGTGGGCAGGCCGGGCAGGTGCTGGAGCGGGTGCGGGCCGTGGGCGGCGTCGCGGAGGCCGGGCGCGGGCGCAGTGGCGGTGGCTGGACGGAGTTGGCGGTGACGGTGGAGGCGCTGCCCGGCAGTGCGGGGGAGACGGCCGTGATCGAGGAGCTGCGCGGGGTGGTCGCCGACGGCTATGTGGGTGGGGCGAGCGCCCAGCAGCTGGATCTGGCGGACACCAGTTCCCGTGACCGGCTGCTGGTGATCCCGCTGGTGCTGGTGTCGGTGCTGCTGATCCTGGTGGTGCTGCTGCGCAGCCTGGTGGCGCCGTTGATCCTGGTGGCGGCGGTGGTGGCGGTCTGGGGTGCTGCGCTGGGTATCGGCGGGCTGGTCTTCGGTCCGGTCTTCGGTTTCGCGGGTGACGATCCGACGTTGCCGCTGCTGTCGTTCGTCTTCCTGGTGGCGCTGGGTGTGGACTACGGCATCTTCCTGATGCACCGGATGCGGGAGGAGTGCCTGGCCGGTCAGGAGCCGGCTCAGGCGGCGCTGACCGCGTTGCGGACGACGGGCGGGGTGATTGCCTCGGCGGGGGTGGTGCTGGCGGCGACCTTCTCGGTGCTGATCAACATGCCGCTGGTGTCGCTGGTGGCGATGGGCTTCGTGATCGCGGTCGGGGTGCTGCTGGACACCTTCCTGGTCCGTACGTACCTGGTCACCTCGGCGAGTGTGGCCCTGGGCCGCAGGATGTGGTGGCCGGGGGCGCTGTCGAAGGCGCCGGCGCCGGTCCCGGCCGCGGGCGAGCGCGATCCCGTGGGGGTGTGAGTCCTTCGCGGTGAACTGCCGCCGCTTCCCCGGGTGTTCGGGGGAGTGGCGGCGGAGCCCGTGGGCCGGGGGCTTGCGCGGTCGTGGACGATGGAGGGCGTGTTGACTGTCAGAGTGCGTCCCGGGCGCCGCCGCGCGCGGCCGTCGCGCCGGGACTGGATGTTCTCCGCGCTGGTCGGTGCGGTGACGGGTGGGCTGGCCTTCGTACCCGACGGGCAGGCCCACTTCCCCGGGGTGTTCGGTTGGACGCTGCTGGTGGTGATGGCGGCGGCGACGGCCTGGCGCCGGTGCTTCCCGTTCGGTGTGCTGGCGGTGGTCCTCGTCTGCGAGGCGCCGTACCACGCGATGGACAACGTCCACACGGCTCCGACGGCCGTGACGATCGTGTCCATGTACTCCCTCGCGGTCGCGGGCCCCCGTAGGCGCACTCTGATCGTGATCCCCACGGTGCTGGCCGCGACGGTGGTGCTGATGCTGACCGTCAACCCCGACCGGGGTGTGGACCTGATCCGCACCTCGGGCTGGATCCTGGCCTGCGCCCTCACCGGCGAGGCGGTACGGGCCCACCGCGGCTACATCGGCGCCATCGTGGAGCGGGCCGAGCGCGCGGAGCGCACCCGCGAGGAGACCGCCGCGCGCCGGGTGGCGGAGGAGCGGCTGCGCATCGCCCGCGATCTGCACGACCTCCTCGCCCACAGCATCACCCTCATCGGCGTGCAGACCTCCGCCGCCGCGCACGTGCTGACCGCCGATCCCGGGCACCTCAACCGGGAGGTGCTGGCCGAGGCCCTCGACGGTATCGCGGACACCTGCCGGGAGGCGCGCGGGGAGCTGAAGCGCACTTTGCAGGTGCTGCGCGCCGACGAGGGCAGCGGGCCGCCGCCCGGCATCGCGGGCCTGGACGACCTGGGCCGCGCGGCCCGCAGCGCCGGGGCGCGGGTGGAGCTGACGGTCGACGCCGCCGGGCCGGTCCCGCCGGCGGTGGGCGCGGCCGCGTACCGGATCGTGCAGCAGGCGCTGACCAACGCGGTGCAGCACGGGGGGAGTTGTGTCGGAGTCGCGGTCACGGTGCGGCTGGAGAAGGCGGCCGGGACGCTGGCCGAGGGACCGGCCGAGGGACCGGCCGAGGGACCGGTCGAGGCGCCGGAGGCGGCGGTGCGGGCGCTGCGGGTGGAGGTCGTGGACGACGGCGCGGCCGCCCCGCCCGACCCCGCGCACACCCCCGGCTTCGGCCTGGTCGGCATGCGTGAGCGGGCCCGCAGTGTGGGCGGCACGCTGGACGCCGGCCCGCGCCCCGACGCCCCCGGTTTCGCGGTACGGGCCCTCCTGCCCTGCCAGGCGGCTCCCGGCTGAGCACCCCGCCCGCCCTCCTGCCCGTACGACTACCCCTCCCGGAAGGCCCCCCGATGACGACCCCGCCCACGCCGCAGCCCCCCATCCGCGTGGTCCTGGCCGACGACCAGACCCTCGTGCGCTCCGCCTTCGCGATGCTCATCGGCGCCACCCCCGGCATGGACGTCGTCGGGGAGGCGGCCAACGGCCGCGAGGCGGTCGAGCTGGCCCGCAGCGCGCGGGCGGACCTGGTGGTGATGGATGTGCGCATGCCCGTCCTGGACGGCATCGAGGCCACCCGGCTGATCGCCGCCGACGAGGACCTGGCGGGCGTGAAGGTGCTGGTCCTGACCACCTACGACACCGACGAGCACATCATCGAGGCACTGCGCGCCGGCGCTTCGGGCTTCCTGGTGAAGGACACCCGCCCCGCCGAGCTGCTGGAGGCGATCCGCATCGTCGCCGCCGGGGAGGCGCTCTTGTCGCCGGGGCCGACCGCGCGGCTGATCGAGCGGGTGGTGAAGCTGCCGGGCAGCCGCGCGGTGGAGAGCGCCCCGGAGGCGCTGGGCGGGCTGTCGCCGCGCGAGGGCGAGGTGCTGGGGCTGGTCGCGCGGGGGCTGAACAACACCGAGATCGCCGAGGCGCTGGGCCTCTCGCCGCTCACGGCCAAGACCCATGTGAGCCGGATCATGGGCAAGTTGAACCTGCGCGACCGCGCCCAGCTGGTCGTCGTCGCCTACGAGTCGGGGCTGATCACGCCGGGTACGGGCCGCCCTGACCCGCACTGACCAGTGAGGCAGACCACGCGGGGGCGGTCCGCGGATGGGGGACAATGGGGCCATGACCCTGTTCCGCGACGACGCCATCGTGCTGCGTACCCAGAAGCTGGGTGAGGCGGACCGGATCATCACCCTCCTCACCCGCGGCCACGGCCGGGTGCGGGCGGTGGCGCGCGGGGTGCGGCGCACCAAGTCGAAGTTCGGCGCCCGCCTGGAGCCCTTCTCCCACGTCGACGTGCAGTTCTTCGCGCGGGGCGCGGAGCTGGTCGGCCGGGGACTGCCGATGTGCACGCAGACGGAGATCATCGCCCCGTACGGCAGCGCGATAGTCGCCGACTACGCCCGCTACACCGCCGGCACCGCGATCCTGGAGACCGCCGAGCGCTTCACCGACCACGAGGGCGAGCCGGCCGTCCAGCAGTACCTCCTCGCCGTCGGCGCCCTGCGCACCCTGGCCGCCGGTGAGCACGCCCCCGGCCTGGTCCTGGACGCCTTCCTGCTGCGCTCCCTCGCCGTCAACGGCTACGCCGCCTCCTTCGCCGACTGCGCCAGGTGCGGCCTGGGCGGGCCCAACCGCTTCTTCTCCGTCGCCGCCGGAGGAGTGGTGTGCGTCGACTGCCGGGTGCCCGGTAGCGTCGTACCCTCTCCGGAGGCCGTCGCCCTGCTGGGCGCGCTGCTCACCGGCGACTGGGCGCGCGCGGACGCCGCCGAGCCGCGGCACGTGCGGGAGGGCAGCGGCCTCGTCGCGGCGTACCTGCACTGGCACCTGGAGCGCGGACTGCGCTCGCTGCGGTACGTGGAGAAGTGACCGCGCCCCGTCACCGGCGAGCGGTGCGGTAGCAACAACCAGTAAGGATCGGAGAGTTACACACATGGCACGACGAGGGATTCTGGGACGCCCCCGCCGCGAGTACCGGGCGCCGGAGCCGCACCCCTCGGGCGCGCGGCCCCCCAAGCTCCCCGGCGAGCTGGTGCCCGGCCATGTGGCGATCGTGATGGACGGCAACGGCCGCTGGGCCAAGGAGCGCGGGCTGCCGCGCACGGAGGGCCACAAGGTCGGCGAGGGCGTCGTGCTGGACGTGGTCAAGGGCTGCCTGGAGCTGGGCGTGAAGGACCTCTCCCTCTACGCCTTCTCCACCGAGAACTGGAAGCGCTCCCCGGAGGAGGTCCGCTTCCTGATGAACTTCAACCGCGACGTCATCCACCGCCGCCGCGACGAGCTGGACGCGCTGGGCGTACGCATCCGCTGGTCGGGCCGGATGCCCAAGTTGTGGAAGAGCGTCGTCAAGGAGCTGCAGACCGCCGAGGAGCAGACGAAGGGCAACGACGCCCTCACCCTCTACATGTGCGTCAACTACGGCGGCCGCGCGGAGATCGCCGACGCGGCGGCGGCGCTGGCGGCCGACGTGGCGGCGGGCCGGCTGGACCCGGGGAAGGTCAACGAGAAGACCCTGACCCGCTACCTCTACCACCCCGACATGCCGGACGTGGACCTCTTCATCCGCCCCTCCGGCGAGCGCCGCACCTCCAACTTCCTGCTCTGGCAGTCGGCTTACGCGGAGCTGGTCTTCCAGGACATCCTCTGGCCGGACTTCGACCGCCGCGACCTGTGGAACGCGTGCACGGAGTACGCCTCCCGCGACCGCCGCTTCGGCGGGGCGCTGCCCAACGAGATGCCGGAGCAGCCCTCGCACCGGGCCTGACAGGGGCCGCGGGGCGCCGCCCGCGCGACCGGCCGGCGGTCACCCGGACGCACCGCTCGCCGCGCGGGCCCCGAGCGGCCCGCACGACACTGGCGGTGAGGCGTGCCCGTGCGCCCGTGCCGAGCAGAGGAACGAGCCCGTGTCCCACCACCTCAACACGCCCGAGGCCGCGAAGAACGGCCAGTTGTACATCGACGACTTCTTCGTCTTCGACGGCGAGCGCGGCACCACGCTTGTCATGACGGTCAACTCCAACGTCACCGGCGTGTACCAGAAGCCGGGCTTCCACCCCGAGGCCCGCTACGAGTTCAAGATCCACCTCGATGGCGCCGAGCAGGAGTCGCTGACCTACCGGATCGCGTTCGGCGAGGCGGACGCGGACGGCGGCCAATCGATGCGGCTGTCCGTCCTGACCGGCGCGGACGCCCGCGACGACGCCGCCGAGGGCACCCTCCTCCTGGAGGGGCGCACCGACGGGACCGCCACCTCCCCGGCGGGCAGCCGGCTGTGGGCGGGCCGCGTGCAGGACGTGTTCTACGCCGACGGGACGGTGCTGGGGCCGGTCGCCAAGGCGCTGGCCACCGGCACGGCCGTCGACCTGTCCGGCTGGGACCCGGCCAAGGCGAAGAACGGCTTCCAGGGCACCTCGGTGGAAGCGATCGTGCTGGAGCTGCCCCGGGAGGACGCCCTCGCCGAGGGCACCGCCATCGGCACCTGGTGCGCGACCAAGCTGGCCACCGACGAGGGCGGTTGGCGCCAGGTCAACCGGGGCGGCCATCCGATGATGTGGCCCCTGCTGTGGCCGACGGACCTGGACTTCACCAACCCGGCCAACACCCGCCGGCCCGCCGAGGACCTCCCGCAGGACGGTGGGCAGCTGGCCGCCCGGATCGCCGCCGTCGTGAAGGCCAACGGCAGCCAGCCCGACCCCGAGGCGTACGCGCAGCTGGTCGTGCACCGCCTCTACCCCGACATCCTCACCTACACCGTCGGCACCCCCGCGAGCTACGGCTTCGCCGCGTTCAACGGCCGCGCCCTCGCCGACAACGTGCCCGAGGCCATGGCCTGCCTGCTCACCGGCACGGCGATCAACACCGGACTCAGGCCCGAGGCCACCGCCGCCCAGCGCAGGGCGGACTTCCCGTACTTCGTACCGGCGTAGCGCCCCCGGCGGCACTGACACTGCCCCCCTGCTTCGGCAGGGGGGCAGTGTCAGTGCGCCAGGCCGGCCTTCCCGCGCGGACGGGCTACGCCGCCGCCGCGCACTCCGCGCAGGTGCCGAAGACCTCCACCGTGTGCGCCACGTCCACGAAGCCGTGCTGCGCCGCGATCGCGTCCGCCCAGGTCTCCACCGCCGGGCCGTCGACCTCCACCGCCTTGCCGCAGCGGCGGCAGACCAGGTGGTGGTGGTGCTCGCCCGTCGAGCAGCGGCGGTAGACCGACTCGCCCTCGCTGGTGCGCAGCACGTCCACCTCGCCGGACTCCGCCAGGGACTGCAGGGTGCGGTAGACCGTCGTCAGGCCCACGGACTCGCCGCGGTGCTTGAGCATGTCGTGCAGATCCTGCGCGCTGCGGAACTCGTCCACCTCGTCGAGCGCCGCCGCCACGGCGGTCCGCTGCCGGGTGGACCTGCCGCGTACCGGGGAATCTGCGGGGGTCACGCGCGCCTCCTGGCCGTTGCGGTCGATGCTGTGTCCGAACGGTCATTCTGCCAGGCGCCCCCCGGGCCGTCACCGCCCGCCACCCGCAGCCGCCGCCGGGCCAGTGGCGCCGCCAGCGCGGTGACCAGCGCGAAGAGCGCGATCGTGATCAGCACGATGGTCGCGCCGGGCGGCACGTTCACGTAGTACGAG
Organism: Streptomyces polyrhachis; assembly: GCF_042663125.1. Taxonomy (NCBI): domain Bacteria; kingdom Bacillati; phylum Actinomycetota; class Actinomycetes; order Kitasatosporales; family Streptomycetaceae; genus Streptomyces; species Streptomyces polyrhachis. The sequence continues at coordinate 18,132 of NZ_JBHSZO010000015.1, forward strand.
GTGATCGTGCCGGAGAGCGTGGCGAGGACACCGAAGACCATCGCCAGCGCCAGCGTGGTGGCGAAACCGCGGGTGGCCTGCTGGGCCGCCGCCACCGGGATCACCATCAGCGCGCTCACCAGCAGCAGCCCCACGACCCGCATGGAGACCGTCACGGTCACCGCGGCGGTGACGGCCAGCAGCAGGTTCAGCGCCCGCACCGGCAGCCCGGTGACCTTGGCGAACTCCTCGTCCTGGCAGATCGCGAAGAGCTGCCGGCGCAGCCCCAGCGCCACCAGCAGCACCAGGGCGGAGAGCCAGACGACGGTCTGCACGTCGGCGGTGCTGACGGTGGTGAGCGAGCCGAAGAGGTACGACAGCAGGTTGGCGGTCGAGCCGCCCGGCGCCAGGTTGATGATCATGACGCCGCCGGCCATGCCGCCGTAGAAGAGCATGGCCAGCGCGATGTCGCCGCGCGTCTTGCCGTAGGAGCGGATCAGCTCCATCACCACCGCGCCGACGCAGGCGACGAGGACCGCCATCCACACCGGGCTGGTGTTGAGCAGGAAGCCCAGTGCCACACCCGTCATGGCGACGTGCCCCAGGCCGTCGCCCATGATCGCCTGGCGGCGGGCGACGAGGTAGATGCCCACCGCCGGCGCCGAGACGCCGATGAGGAGGGCGGCGAGCAGGGCGCGCTGCATGAACGCGGGCTCCAGGAAGTTCATCTCAGCAGTCCCGTGGTCCAGTCGGTGTCGGTGCCGCCCGGCTCGGCGGCGGGGTGGGGGTGGCAGGCGGGGTCGTGGACGAGGCCGGCGGAGTCCTCGCGGCCGTAGACCTGCGCGACGCGGCCGTCGGCCAGCTGCACCGAGCGGTCGATCAGCGGCGCCAGCGGGCCCAGCTCGTGCAGCACCAGCAGGACGGCCGTCCCCGCCGCGACCTGCTCGCGCAGCACCTCGGCCAGCACGCGCTGGCTGGCCAGGTCCACCCCGGCCAGCGGCTCGTCCATGATGAGCAGGTCGGGCTCGCCGGCCAGCGCGCGGGCGATGAGCACCCGCTGGTACTGCCCGCCCGAGAGCCCCTCGACGGAGTCGCCGGCCCGGTCGGCCATCCCGACCCGCTCCAGCGCCCCTTCGACGGCCCGGCGGTCCTGGGCGCCCAGCGGACGCAGCCCCGTACGCGAGAGGCGCCCGGCGGAGACGACCTCGCGGACGGTGGCCGGCACTCCGCCGGAGGCGGTCGAGCGCTGCGGTACGTAGCCGATGCGGCCCCAGTCGCGAAAGCGCCTGAGCGGGGTGCCGAACAGCTCCACCGAGCCGCCGGTGAGCGGGACCTGTCCGACGATGGCGCGGATCGCGGTGGACTTGCCGGAGCCGTTGGCGCCGAGCAGCGCCACGACCTCGCCGGGCGCCACGGTCAGGTCGACGCCGCGCAGCACCGGGCGCGCGCCGAGGGAGGCACGGGCGTCGTGGAGGCGCACGGCGGGCGGGGCGTCGCCGGCGTCGGGCTGCGCGGTGTTCTTGCCGCGGGCCGCGGTGGCGGGCTCGGCGGGCTCGGTGGGGTCGTCGGGGTTCTCGGGCTGGTGCTGAGGCATGGTCGGCGGCCCCTCTGTCTTCGCTGTCCTCGTGCCCGCGGCTCGCTCCGCGGGTCTGTCGCTCACTTGGCGCCGAGCGCCTTCTGCAGCGTCTTCAGGTTGGCCTCCTGGACCTGGAAGTAGTCGCTGCCCGGGGACGTGTCGCTGATGCCCTCGATCGGGTCCAGTACGGCGGTGCGCAGGCCCAGGTCGCCGGCGAGGGTCTCGGCGGTCTTGGGGCTGACCAGGGTCTCGAAGAAGACCGTGGTCACGTCGTCGTGCTCGGCGATCTCGTGCAGTTCCCGCATCCGCTTGGCGCTGGGCTCGGACTCGGGGTCCAGGCCCTTGATGGACTCCTGGACCAGACCGTAGCGGTCGGCGAGGTAGCCGAAGGCGGCGTGGGTGGTGATGAAGGTGTCGGTGGTGCGGTTCTTCAGGCCGCCGGCGAAGCTCTTGTCGAGCTTGCCGAGCCGGTCGGCGAGGTCGGCGGCGTTCCTGCGGTAGTCCGCCGCGTGGTCGGGGTCGGCCTTCGCCATGGCCTCGCCCACGCCCTTGGCGGTCTGGGCGTAGCGGACGGGGTCGATCCAGATGTGCGGGTCGAGGCCGTGCTCGTCGCCGTGGTCGTGCCCCTCCTCTTCGGCGTGCTCCTCTTCGTGGGCGTGGCCGTCCTCGGTGGTGCCGGTCTTCTCCAGGGTGGTGAACTTCGCGATGTCGACGGCGTCCTTGACGCCGGACTCCTTGATCGCGTCGTCCACGGCGGGCTGGATGCCCTTGAGATAGATGATCATGCCGGTGTCGGCCAGCTCGCCGGTCTGCCGCGGGCTCAGCTCCAGGTCGTGCGGCTCGGTGCCGGGCTTGGTGAGGGTGGAGACCTGCACGTGGTCGCGGCCGATCTGCTCGACGAGGAACTGCGTGGGGTAGAAGGAGGCGGTCACCTTCAGCCGGCCGTCCTCGGTGGTCTTCGCGGAGGCGGAGTCGCCGCAGGCGGACAGGGCAAGCGGGGCGGCGACGGCGAGCGCGGCCACGGGTATCAGACGGCGGAAGTTCTTCATGACACTCATTTTCAACTTTATTGGAAACGGTTGTCAACATCGCGAACAGTGACCCCGGCGACACTCGCCCGATATCACCGTATTCGTCCGTACGGGGTCCCGCATGTCGCCCCCGCATGTCGCCCCCGCACCGGGGCCGGACGCGGGGTGTCCGCCGCTTGCGCGGACGGGGACGGCCGCTCCCGGGCCCCGATTTGTCGAGCTCCCCCCACGCGCCGGTAGGCTGAGGCACCGCTTTCGTCCCCGTCGTAAATGAAGAGAGCACCGTGGCCGCCGACAAGATCGAAACCATCGTCAGCCTGAGCAAGCGCCGTGGCTTCGTGTACCCGTGCAGTGAGATCTACGGCGGCCAGCGCGCCGCCTGGGACTACGGTCCGCTCGGCGTGGAGCTCAAGGAGAACATCCGGCGCCAGTGGTGGCGCAACATGGTCACCTCGCGCGAGGACGTGGTGGGCCTGGACTCCTCCGTGATCCTGGCACCCGAGGTCTGGGTGGCCTCCGGTCACGTCGCGACCTTCTCCGACCCGCTCACCGAGTGCACCTCCTGCCACAAGCGCTACCGCGCAGACCACCTGGAGGAGACGTACGAGGCCAAGCACGGCCGCCCCCCGGCCGGCGGCCTCGCGGACATCAACTGCCCGCACTGCGGCAACAAGGGCGGCTTCACCGAGCCCAAGCAGTTCTCCGGCCTGCTCTCCACCCACCTCGGCCCCACGCAGGACACCGCCTCGGTGGCCTACCTGCGTCCCGAGACCGCCCAGGGCATCTTCACCAACTTCGCCCAGGTGCAGGTCTCCTCGCGCAAGAAGCCGCCGTTCGGCATCGCCCAGACCGGCAAGTCCTTCCGCAACGAGATCACGCCCGGCAACTTCATCTTCCGCACGCGGGAGTTCGAGCAGATGGAGATGGAGTTCTTCGTCAAGCCGGGCGAGGACGAGGAGTGGCAGGAGTACTGGATGCAGGAGCGGTGGAACTGGTACCGCGACCTGGGCCTGCGCGAGGAGAACATGCGCTGGTACGACCACCCCAAGGAGAAGCTCTCCCACTACTCCAAGCGCACCGCCGACATCGAGTACCGCTTCAACTTCGGCGGCCAGGAGTTCTCGGAGCTGGAGGGCATCGCCAACCGCACCGACTACGACCTCAAGGCGCACTCCGCCGCCACCGGCCACGACCTGGTCTACTTCGACCAGGACGCCGGCGAGCGCTGGACCCCGTACGTCATCGAGCCCGCCGCCGGTCTCAACCGCGCGATGCTGGCCTTCCTCCTGGACGCCTACGTCGAGGACGAGGCGCCCAACGCCAAGGGCAAGCTGGAGAAGCGCAACCTGCTGCGCTTCGACCCGCGCCTGGCCCCCGTCAAGGCCGCCGTGCTGCCGCTCTCGCGCAACCCGGAGCTCTCGCCCAAGGCCAAGGGCCTGGCCGCCGACCTGCGCAAGCACTGGAACATCGAGTTCGACGACGCCGGCGCCATCGGCCGCCGCTACCGCCGCCAGGACGAGATCGGCACGCCGTTCTGCGTCACCGTCGACTTCGACACCCTGGAGGACAACGCGGTGACCGTGCGCGAGCGCGACACCATGAAGCAGGAGCGCGTCTCGCTGGACCAGGTCGAGTCCTACCTGGGCGGCCGCCTCATCGGCTGCTGACCCGGGCCGGGCCTCCCACCGGGGCCGCCGTCCCCGCCGATCGCCTCGTACGCGGTCGGGGGCGGCGGCCCTCGGCGTTCCCCGGGGCGCCCGCGACCGGGCGGCATGTGCCAATCGGCCGGGAGGGGCTGCGTGCGGTGCGGCGGGTGCTGCACACTGATGCCGATTCGCACGCGGCGTGCGGCGGGGAGGTTCACATGCGCGCGATGGCCATGAGCCGGGTGACCGGCACGGACGGGGAGGGCCGCGCCCACACGGTGCGGGTGGCCGGGGCGGGGAGCCGGCGGCGACTGGAGTGCGACAGCTGCGAGTGGCGCCGCCCGGCGCAGTTCCTGGCGTGGCTCAAGGCCCAGGAGCACCTGTCCGAGGCGCACGGCGCGGTGGTCCCGCTGGAGGGCGGGGGCTCGTAGCCGGGCGCGGGAGTACGTACGTACGGGCGGCCCTGACGGCCCTGACACCCCGGCGGGTACGGGGCCGCGGAACATCGCGCGCCCATCGGCCGTTGATCCCAGTGCCCTTCGCGCCCATCCCCCAGGAGCGGCTTCATGAGCACACTGCGCCCCGCGTCCTTCGGTGCCGAGCCCCGCGGTGAGCGGCTGGAGCGGATCCGGCGCTCGCCCCACTACGACCTGGCGGCGGGCGCCTTCCGCAACCCCGTGCCCGCGAGCACCTCGCCCACGCCGGGGGGTGCCTCCCGCTGGGAGATGGCCCGCCGGATCCTCGCCCGCGAGGGGCGCGCGCCCACCGGGCGGATCCCGCTGCGCCGCCCCGACCTGGCCGCCGCGCCCGCGAGCGGCCTGCGGGTCACCTGGCTCGGGCACTCCACCGCGCTGGCCGAGATCGACGGGCGCCGGGTGCTCTTCGACCCGGTGTGGGGGCGGCGCTGCTCGCCCTTCGCCTTCGCCGGGCCCAAGCGCCTCCACCCGGCGCCCGTACCCCTGGCGGAGCTGGGCCCGCTGGACGCGGTGGTCATCTCGCACGACCACTACGACCACCTGGACACGCCCACCATCCGCCGACTGGCCGCGCTGGACGTCCTGTTCGCCGTCCCGCTCGGGGTCGGCGCCCATCTGGAGCACTGGGGCGTGCCCACCGCCCGGATCGCCGAGCTGGACTGGCACGAGTCGGTCGAGGTCGCCGGCCTGACGCTGACCGCGACGCCGGCGCGGCACTTCTGCGGGCGCGGGCTGCGCAACAAGCAGCAGACGCTGTGGGCGAGTTGGGTGGCGGCCGGCCCGGAGCACACGGTCTTCCACAGCGGGGACACCGGCTACTTCCCGGGCTTCGCGCGGATCGGGGAGCAGTACGGGCCGTTCGACGTCTCGATGGTGCAGATCGGCGCGTACTCCGAGTTCTGGCCCGACATCCACATGACCCCGCAGGAGGGGGTGCGCGCCCATCTCGACCTGCGCGGCGGGGTGCTGCTGCCGATCCACTGGGGCACCTTCAACCTGGCCCCGCACGCGTGGGCCGAGCCGGCGGAGTGGACGCGGGACGCGGCGCGCGAGGCCGGCGTGCCGGCGGCCTTCCCGCGGCCGGGGGAGTCGTTCGAGCCGGCAGGGCAGCTGCCGGCCGAGCCCTGGTGGCGCGCGCTCTCCGCCCCGCTCGACCGCCCGTGGCGCAGCCCGCGACCGGCGCCGGACCTGCGGCCGAGCGAAGCCTAGGCTGCGCCCGGCCGCCGGTCCGCGCGGTTCACGCCCCGACGGGGCGCAGTGCCAGGGCGTCCTTGACCTGCTGGGCGACGCGGGCCGCGTCCTCGGGGTTGTTCACCACGTCCGTGGTGGTCATGTCGATGACCAGGACCTCGCTGGCGGAGTAGTGCCGGTGCACCCAGTCGTCGTAGCCGGACCACAGCGTGCGGTAGTACTCCACCAGGCTCTCGTCCTGCTCGAAGTCGCGCCCGCGCAGCCCGATGCGGTGCATCACCGTGGCGAAGTCCGCCTTCAGGTAGACCATGAGGTCGGGCGCCTTGCGGTAGGGCAGGCCGTCGATCTCGCGCATCATCTCGTCCAGCAGGCCCTCGTAGACCTGCATCTCCAGGGTGCTGATGCGGCCGAGGTCGTGGTTGACCTTGGCGAAGTACCAGTCCTCGTAGATGGAGCGGTCCAGGACGTTGTCGCCCGCCCGGTACGCCTCCTTGATCGCGGCGAACCGCGTCTTGAGGAAGTACAGCTGCAGGAGGAAGGGGTAGCGCTTGGCCTGGATCTCCTCGGGGCTCGCCGTGTAGAAGAGCGGCAGGATCGGGTTGTCCTCCACGCTCTCGTAGAAGACCTCGCTGCCCAGCTCCTTGGCCAGCAGTTCGGCCACGCTGGTCTTACCGATGCCGATCATGCCTCCGACGCAGATCACTGGCATTCCTCGCTTCTCCCTGAGGGTCAACTGTCCGTGGGGGCGCGGGAGTCGGGCACTCCGCGCCGTTGAGACGCGCACCCGTGGGCCCCCGGGGGGCCGGGAGCGTCGTGATCAGCGTCGGAGGTCGGGTCCGGCCCCGACCGCGGTCCTGGTGCGGACCGCCGTACTGGGGCCCTGACCGCTCCGCGGCCGTCGTGCGACGACACGTCGGGTGGACGACCGACGTGCATCTTAAAGGACGGGTGGGACCGGGTGGTGCGTCGGCTGCGCCCTCCCCGCGCAGACCCGGTTGGGGCAATCGGCGCGGCCCCCCTCGCGTAACCGGCATACCGTGCGTATCAGTCATGTGGTGTCGGTCGGTGAGGAGCTGCGGGATGAGCAACGGCGGGTCGCGGTCGGACGGCATAGGTCGGTGGGGGTGGCGGGCCGGGGCGCTCGGCATGGCGGGGATGGTGGGCGTGGCGGGCGCAGCGCTCAGCGGCTGCGGGAGCGGCGGGGAGCGCGAGCAGCGCGTCCAGCCGCTGGGGGCGGGGGAGATACGGACGGTCGCGGACGCCTTCCTCGCCGACTGGGCCGCCGGCCGCCCGGCGCGGGCCGCCGCGCTGACCGACGACCCGGTGGCCGCGAAGGCCGCGCTCGCCGGCTACGCCTCGGGCGCCGGGGTGTTGCGGGTGGCGATCGCGCCGGCGGCCCCCCGGGGGCGCGAGGTCCCGTACGCCGTGACCGCGCAGGTGCGCGGCGGGGACGCGAAGGCCCCGTGGACGTACGACTCCCGGCTGACCGTGGTGCGCGACGCGAAGAGCGGCAAGGCGCTCGTGCACTGGACGCCCTCCGTCCTGCACCCCAAGCTCCAGGCCGGGGAGCGGCTGCGCACCGGGGCCGCGCAGGGGCCGCCCGTGCGGCTGCTGGACCGCACCGGGGCCGAGCTGGACACCGCCGCGTTCCCGTCGCTGTCGACCATCGCGGTCAACGTGCGCAACCGCTACGGGCTGCGCGCGGGCGTCTCGGGGCCGGTGGAGATCTGGGTGGTGCCGGCGAAGGGCGCCAAGCGGGCCGCCACCGTACGGACCACCATCGACCCCGTGCTGCAGAGGGCCGCCGAGCAGCAGGTCGCCGGACGCTACGCCGCGCTGGTCGCGGTGCGGCCCAGCACCGGCGAGATCATGGCCGTCGCCAACTCCCCCCAGGGCGGCCAGGACCTGGCGCTGCGCGCCGAGCTGGCGCCCGGCTCCACGATGAAGGTGATCACCGCCTCGCTGCTGCTGGACAAGGGCCTGACGGCCAGCACCCGCGAGCACCCCTGCCCGCAGTTCGCCGCCTACGGGGGCTGGCGCTTCCACAACGTCGACAACTTCGCCCTCCCCGAGGGCTCCACCTTCACCCAGTCCTTCGCCCGCTCCTGCAACACCGCCTTCATCGGCATGGCGCCCAAGCTGAAGGAGGGCGACCTGCACCGCCAGGCCCACGACGTCTTCGGCATCGGGCTGCGCTGGGAGGCGGGCGTGCCCACCTTCGACGGCGACGTCCCCGCCGCCTCCTCCGACACCGCGCTGGCCTCCGAGCTGATCGGCCAGGGCGAGGTGCGGATGAACCCGATGACGATGGCGTCGGTCTCCGCGACCGTCAAGGCGGGCGTCTTCAGGCAGCCCTACCTCGTCGCCCCGGGCCTCGACGGCAGTACGCCCGCCAAGGCGCCCCGGGCGATGAAGCCCTCCACCGCCGCCCAGTTGCGGACCATGATGAAGGAGACGGCGACCTGGGGGACGGCCGCCGGCGTGATGGGCGGCCTGAAGGGCGACGTCGGCGCCAAGACCGGCACGGCGGAGGTCGGCGGCCCCGACGACAAGCCCAACGCCTGGTTCACCGCCTACCGCGACGACCTGGCGGCGGCGGCGCTGGTGCCCAGCTCCGGGCACGGGGGTACGTACGCGGGCCCGCTGGTCCGCGGCGTACTGGCGGCGGCCCCCGACGCGCCGGGCCCGAAGACCCCCGACAAGACCACCCCGGAGGAGCCGGCGTCGGGGGAGCCGGCGTCAGGGGAGGGCGGGGAAGGGGAGGCAGCCCCCGAAGAGGCCGCCGCGGACTGAGAGTTGGGCGGCTGAGCGTGCGGCGCGCCCCGCGCTCAGCCGCCCGAGGTGTCCAGCTCCGCGTCCGCGCCGATGCGCGCGCACTCGTACGGATCGTCCAGCCAGCCCTCGGGCAGCACCACCCGGTCGCGCCCGGCGGTGCGCCCGCGCGGGCCGTCCGCGCCGTGCTCCGGCCAGGGCTGGGCGAGGTCGAGCTGTGCGAGCAGTTCGTCCAGTTGCGCCAGCGTGGAGCTGGCCGCCAGCCCCTTGCGGACCTCGCCGCCGGCCGCGAAGCCCTTCAGGTACCAGGCCACGTGCTTGCGGAAGTCGACCACGCCGCGCGTCTCGTCGCCCATCCACTCGCCCAGCAGCTGTGCGTGGCGGCGCATGACGACCGCGACCTCGCCCATCGTGGGCCGCGCGAACCGCGTACGCCCCTCGAAGGCCGCCACCAGATCGCCGAACAGCCACGGCCGGCCCAGGCAGCCGCGGCCCACCACGATCCCGTCGCAGCCGGTCTCGGCCACCATCCGCAGCGCGTCGTCCGCGCACCAGATGTCGCCGTTGCCCAGCACCGGGATCTCCGGCACGTGCTCCTTCAGCCGCGCGATGGCCTCCCAGTCCGCCGTGCCGCCGTAGTGCTGGGCGGCGGTGCGCCCGTGCAGGGCGATGGCGGTGATGCCCTCCTCGACGGCGATGCGGCCGGCGTCGAGGTAGGTGAGGTGGTCGTCGTCGATGCCCTTGCGCATCTTCATCGTCACCGGCAGGCCGCCCGCGCCCGCGACGGCCTCGCGGAGGATCTCGCGCAGCAGGTGGCGCTTGTACGGCAGCGCGGAGCCGCCGCCCTTGCGGGTCACCTTGGGGACGGGGCAGCCGAAGTTCAGGTCGATGTGGTCGGCGAGGCCCTCCTCGGCGATCATCCGGGCCGCCTTGCCGGTGTACACCGGGTCCACGCCGTAGAGCTGGATGGAGCGCGGGGTCTCGGTGGGGTCGAAGTGGACGAGCTGCATGGTCTTCTCGTTGCGCTCGACCAGCGCCCGCGTCGTGATCATCTCGCTGACGAAGAGGCCCTTGCCGCCGGAGAACTCCCGGCACAGCGTGCGGAAGGGCGCGTTCGTGATGCCGGCCATGGGTGCGAGCACCACGGGCGGCGCCACGGTGTGCGGGCCGATCTGCAGCTGGGACGGCTGGGTCATCGGGGGCTTCCTCGGGTCGTACGACGGTGGGGGCGACCTCCTAGTGTCCCACGGCCGCAGAGGCGGGCGCCCGGTCGTCGCGACGCCTCCCCGCCGGCCGGGGAAGCGGACCGGATGCTGGGATGAACCGGCGGTGAACCGCGTGATTCTCGCCACGCCTGATGAGGTAGGCGCTCAGATGAGCATCGTCGGTGCGTAGTCACTTCTCGCATTCGTGGCACTCAGTGCCACCCCATTGCGTTCGCTTCTTGAAGCCAATGCCACCCTTTGCGTTCGAGGAAGCGCGGTGCGTCCGCATCCGGGCGATACTCGGGTGGATTGGATGCAAGATTCGAACGGTAGCTGCGGTACCAAGCCTGCCCGTGGCATCCCAGGAGAAGTGCTCAGATGAGCCAGCGATCGCTAAGTGGATGTACCCAGACACCTTCGATCTGGGTATGTTCCTCGCCGTCAGGGCAGAGAGCAGTCGCGTCGCGTCCATGAGAGTCCATGAGAATCCATGAGCGTCCGCGTGCAGACACGAGGAGACGATTCCCGTGCCGGAAGACCAGCAGGTAGAGCAGCAGAAGTTCGTCTACGACTTCCACGAGGGCAACAAGGACCTCAAGGACCTTCTCGGCGGCAAGGGAGCCAACCTCGCCGAGATGACCAACCTGGGCCTGCCGGTGCCGCCGGGCTTCACCATCACCACCGAGGCGTGCAAGGAGTACCTCGTCTCCGGCGAGGAGCCGGCGGCGCTGCGCGACGAGGTGAGTGCGCACCTCGACGCCCTTGAGGCGCGGATGGGCAAGAAGCTGGGCCAGGCGGACGACCCGCTGCTGGTCTCGGTGCGCTCCGGCGCCAAGTTCTCCATGCCCGGGATGATGGACACCGTCCTGAACATCGGCCTCTCCGACGAGTCCGTGCAGGGCCTCGCCGCGCAGGCCGGCGAGGAGCGCTTCGCCTGGGACTCCTACCGCCGCCTCATCCAGATGTTCGGCAAGACCGTGCTGGGCGTCGACGGCGACCTCTTCGAGGAGGCCCTGGAGGGCGCCAAGCACGCCAAGGGCGTCGCCTCGGACGTGGAGCTGGAGGCCAAGGACCTCAAGAGGCTGGTGCAGGTCTTCAAGGAGATCGTCGCCAAGGAGACCGGCCGCGACTTCCCGCAGGACCCGCGCGAGCAGATGGACCTCGCCGTCCACGCGGTCTTCGACTCCTGGAACACCGACCGCGCCAAGCTCTACCGCCGCCAGGAGCGCATCCCGCACGACCTGGGCACCGCGGTCAACGTCTGCTCCATGGTCTTCGGCAACCTGGGCCCCGACTCCGGTACGGGCGTCGCCTTCACCCGCGACCCGGCCTCCGGCCACGCGGGCGTCTACGGCGACTACCTGCAGAACGCCCAGGGCGAGGACGTCGTCGCCGGCATCCGCAACACGATGCAGCTAGCGGAGCTGGAGGGCCTGGACAAGAAGTCCTACGACGAGCTGATGCAGATCATGCAGAAGCTGGAGACGCACTACCTCGACCTGTGCGACATCGAGTTCACCATCGAGCGCGGCAAGCTGTGGATGCTGCAGACGCGGGTGGGCAAGCGCACCGCCGCCGCCGCGTTCCGCATCGCCACCCAGCTGGTCGACCAGGGGCTCATCGACGAGGCCGAGGCGCTGCAGCGCGTCACCGGGCACCAGCTGGCGCAGCTGATGTTCCCCCGCTTCGACTCCGACCACAAGGGCGAGCTGCTCGGCCGGGGTATCGCCGCCTCGCCCGGTGCGGCGGTCGGCAAGGCGGTCTTCGACTCGTACACGGCCGTGAAGTGGTCGCGCTCCGGCGAGAAGGTCATCCTCATCCGCCGCGAGACCAACCCCGACGACCTGGACGGCATGATCGCCGCCGAGGGCATCCTGACCTCGCGCGGCGGCAAGACCTCCCACGCGGCCGTCGTCGCGCGCGGCATGGGCAAGACGTGCGTGTGCGGCGCCGAGGAGCTGGAGGTCGACACCAAGCGGCGCCGGATGACCGCGCCCGGCGGCGTCGTCATCGACGAGGGCGACCTCGTCTCCATCGACGGCTCCACCGGCAAGGTCTACCTCGGCGACGTCCCCGTGGTGCCCTCCCCGGTCGTGGAGTACTTCGAGGGCCGCATGCACGCGGGCGCCGAGGACGCCGACGAGCTGGTCGCCGCCGTGCACCGGATCATGGCGTACGCCGACCGCGTCCGGCGGCTGCGGGTGCGCGCCAACGCCGACAACGCCGAGGACGCCTCCCGGGCGCGGCGCTTCGGGGCGCAGGGCATCGGCCTGTGCCGTACCGAGCACATGTTCCTGGGCGAGCGCCGGCAGTACGTCGAGCGCCTGATCCTCGCCGAGTCCGACGAGGAGCGCGAGGCGGCGCTGACGGCGCTGACCCCGCTGCAGAAGGACGACTTCGTCAGCCTCTTCGAGGCGATGGACGGACTGCCGGTCACCGTGCGGCTGCTGGACCCGCCGCTGCACGAGTTCCTGCCCGACATCACCGAGCTGTCCGTACGCGTCGCGCTCGCCGAGTCCCGCAAGGACCACAACGAGAACGACCTGCGCCTGCTGCAGGCCGTGCACCGCCTGCACGAGCAGAACCCGATGCTGGGCCTGCGCGGCGTGCGCCTGGGCCTGGTCATCCCGGGCCTGTTCGCCATGCAGGTCAAGGCCATCGCGGAGGCGGCGGCCGACCGGCTCGACGCCAAGGGCGACCCGCGCGCGGAGATCATGATCCCGCTGGTGGGCACCGTCCAGGAGCTGGAGCTGGTGCGCGACGAGGCCGAGCAGGTCATCGCCGAGGTCGAGGCCCGCCGGGGCGTGGAGCTGAAGCTGACCCTGGGCACCATGATCGAGCTGCCGCGCGCCGCGCTGACGGCCGGGCAGATCGCGGAGTCGGCGGACTTCTTCTCCTTCGGCACCAACGACCTCACCCAGACCGTCTGGGGCTTCTCCCGCGACGACGTGGAGGCCAGCTTCTTCACGGCCTACCTGGAGAAGGGCATCTTCGGCGTCAGCCCCTTCGAGACGATCGACCGCGACGGCGTCGGCGCCCTGGTGCGCTCGGCCGCCGAGGCCGGCCGGGCCACCCGCCCGGACCTGAAGCTGGGCGTCTGCGGCGAGCACGGCGGCGACCCGGAGTCGGTGCACTTCTTCCACGAGGTGGGCCTGGACTACGTCTCCTGCTCCCCCTTCCGCATCCCGGTCGCCCGGCTGGAGGCGGCCCGCGCCGCCGCCGCCACCGAGGGGGGCGGCAGCGACCACCGCTGACCGGCCGCCGCCGGCCGACCACCGCTGACCAACCACCCGAGCCGGACCGGGGGTTGCGGGACCACGAACCCGTACACACCCTCACCCCGGACGGCTCCACGGGGGCCGCGCCTTGTGCGGAGGCGCGGCCCCGTCGGTTTTCCTCCGGCGGGCGGCTCCCCTCCGTACGCCTGCCTCTGCGCCCCTCAGCGGCCGGAGACCGCGTCCGCGAGCCTGGCCAGTTTCGAGGTGCGGCCCAGGGTCTCCTCGCGGGCGTCCGCGCGGCGGTAGAGGCCGTACATCAGCTGCACGCCCAGCCAGCGCAGCGGCTCGGGCTCCCAGCGGCGCACGCGGCGGCCGACCCAGGGGAGCGTGGTGAGGTCCGTCGCCTCGCCCAGGACCAGGTCGCGCAGGGTGCGCCCGGCCAGGTTGGCGGTGGCGACGCCGTGGCCGGTGTAGCCGCCCGCGTACCCCAGGCCCGTGCCCTCGTCCAGCACCGCCGTCGCGCACCAGTCGCGCGGGACGCCCAGCACGCCCGACCAGGCGTGCGCGACGGGGACCCCGCGGGCCGCCGGGAACATGTCGGCGAGCATCCGGCGCAGCACGTCGACCGTCCACTGCGGGGTGCGGCCGCCGTCGTCCAGCCGGGAGCCGAAGCGGTAGGGTCTTCCCCGGCCGCCGAAGGCGATCCGGCCGTCGGCGGTGCGCTGGGCGTACATGTAGTAGTGCGCCATGTCGCCGAGCAGCTCCGCGCCGCGCCAGCCGATGTCGGCCCAGGCGTCGTCCGGGAGGGGCTCGGTGACGATCATCGAGCTGTTCATCGGCAGCCAGTCGCGGTGGCTGCCGGGGAAGGCCGCGGTGAAGCCCTCCGTGCAGCGGATCACCCACGGCGCCGACACCGTGCCGTGCGGCGTGACCGCGCGCGCCTCCGCGGCCCCGGCGCGGGGGAGGAGGTCGGTCACCGGCGTCCGCTCGTACACCTCGACGCCCAGCGCCCGCACCGCCGCCGCCAACCCCCGTACCAGCCTGGCGGGTTGGACGCGGGCGCAGTGCGGCGTGAACGCCGCGCCCAGTCCACCGGCGACGGCGATGTGCTCGCCGGGCTCCGTCAGGCGCAGGTCGTCCTCGGTCAGACCCCAGGAGCGGGACGCCTCGACGTCCGCGCGCAGGCGCGCGAGCTGCGCCGCGTTGCGGGCCACGGTGACCTGCCCGCCGTGGACGAGGTCAGCGTCGATCCCGGCCTTCGCCGCCTCCGTGACGACCTCGGTGACCGAGGCGTGCAGGGCGTGCTGGAAGCGGACCACCGCCTCGCGGCCGTGCGTACGGGCGAACGCGGCCCGGGTGCCGGGCAGTTCCCCGACCACCCAGCCGCCGTTGCGGCCGCTCGCCCCGTACCCGGCGAACTCCTTCTCCAGGACGACGATCCGCAGCTCGGGGCGGGCGCGCTTGAGGTAGTACGCCGTCCACAGCCCGGTGTACCCGGCGCCGACCACGCACACGTCGGCGTCGCGGCCGCCGGGCAGCGGGGGGCCGGGTGCGGGAAGGCCGGTCTCGCTGAACCAGTGGGAGACGGAGCCGTTGGCGGGGGTGGTGGTCCTCATGGGCGCAGATTCTGCTGGATCCGGGGCAGGAACGCACTAGGTGGACCGGAATCGTAACCAGAGGGGCTGGATGGCTGCGGATTTCGTCGCAGAGGGCCCAGGGAGCGGACCGGGCCGCGGCGGAGCCCCTTCGCACTCGCGTACCCGCCCTCGTGCGAAGGGGCTCCGCCGCCCGGGAGCGCTCGGGCCGGAGGGTCGGGGGCTCCGGCCGGCGGCTAGGAGCAGGTGCGGTAGTCGTAGCCGGCGATGCGATCGATGCCCGCGTCGCTGAAGTGGTAGCGGCCGTCATTGCCGCGCCATACCCGCACGACGCCCTGCTCGCCCTCGTACCAGTAGGGCGCCCCGGTCTTCCCGAAGGTCGAGTTGACCAGGTTGTCATCGGCCCTGCCGAAGGTCTCCTGGCCGACGATGCCGTTCGCGTAGTCGGCGCCCAGGTAGCGCATCTGCCACTCCTTCGTGGCCTGGTACGTGGCGACCTCGAACTCCCCGTCGATCTGTTCCGAGGCCAGGAGCCCCTCGGCGACGAGGATGAGCTGCCACATGCAGGTGGCGTTGGAGGACCCGTACGAGTTGACCGAGAGAACGCCCTCGTCGTCCCAGTCGTTGGTGAAGTCGCCGCCACCGCTGACGTACCCGTCGGTGGTGTTGGCCGAGGCGGGAGTCGTGCCCAGCACACCCAGTGCCGATGCCGCCGCGACGGCGGCGACGAGGGTGGAGCGGAGTACTGGCCTACGCATGTGTTCCTCCTGGAACGTCGCTGACCCGGGGCGGGCTTCGCACCCGGTCGGACGCTGCCGCGTCCCGGAGGAGACGCTAGGAAGCCGAGGCGCACCGGGCGTTAGCCCCGCCCGCCGATCCATTGGGTCTCGCGGTCCGGCCGGACTGGTGGATCAGCTGCGCTCAGGGGAAGTCGATGGCAGTGGTGCGAGTGGGGCGATCATTCTGCCGAAATGTCAACCCGTCGTGGTATGCGCGGATGCCGTGACTTTGTCTAGCGTTGTGGTTCGGCGCCGCGGGGTCGACCACCTCAGGTTGCTGCTGGTATCGCCAGCAGGTTCCCCATCAGGGAGCTGGGACGGGTCGACGAGCCGCGACGCGGCTGCCTGCGGCCCCGGCAGCGTTGTGCTGCCTGCTGCTCATGTGTCACTGACTCTGGAGGAGTTGGCATGCGGCACAAGGCTCGTGACCATTCCCGCAGCATCGGGGAGGGGGGTGCGGGACGCCGTCGAAAGCTGCTTGTCGCCGCTCTCGCCGCGCTCTCGATAGCCTCGCCCGCGCTGGCGGCCGGAACCTCGCAGGCGACCCCGGCGACGGAGCGTCCGGCTCCGGCGTCGCAGCACCGGTTGAAGGACGACAAGGGACGGGCGCCCGGTACGCACGGCCCGCTGCCCAAGGGCTTCTCCACGACGAAGCTGTCGGTGAAGTTCGAGTCCGAGCGCGAGCTGCGGGTACGGGGCGGGAAGCCGTCGGCCCGTGACGCGGGCGACGCCGCGCAGCTGCGGGCGCTGCTGGCCAAGCATCCGGGGGCGGAGATCGAGCCCCTGTGGAAGCGGCCGGTCCGCACGCTCGACGAGGAGCGGGCCACGTTGGAGCGCAGGACCGGTCGCGAACTGCCCGACATGACCTCGTGGTTCACGATCACGGCGCCGGAGGGCGTCGAGGAGCTGCTGGGCGAGCTGAACAAGCTGGACGCGGTGGAGTTCGCGCAGGCGGAAGCGGTTCCGCGGCCGACGAGCGCGCCGGGCAGTGCCACGGTGACGGCGGCGACAACGAGCGAGCCGCTGCAGGGCACGCAGACGTACCGCACGGCGGCCCCGGCGGGCTCGGACGCGGACTACGCGAACACCCTCCCCGGGGGGCGGGGGGAGGGGATCACGGTCACCGATATCGAAGTCACGCAGAATATGCGGCCGGCAGGTGGAGTGGGCTCGGTAGCGGCCGGCGCGCGGCACTCTCTGGCCGTCGGTGACAACTACTTCGCTGAACCCCAATACTGGGGAGTGTGGGCGTGGGGCGACAACGCGTCTGGCCAGTTGGGCAACGGGACTACGACCAGCAGCAAGGTCATGGTGCGGGTCGAGGGGCTGAAGCAGGCGAAAGCGGTCGCTGCCGGTAACGCGCACTCGGTGGCCTTGCTACCTGACGGAAGCGTGTGGGCGTGGGGCGGCAACGCCTACGGCCAGCTCGGTGACGGCACGACGGTGGACCGCACCAAGCCGGTGCGGGTCTCCGGTATCTCCAACGCGGTCGCCATCGCGGCGGGATCCCGTCACACCCTGGCAGTGCTCGCGGACGGCTCAGTGCTCGCCTGGGGCAGCAACAGTTCGGGTCAACTCGGTGACGGTACGACCACACGCCGTACCGCCCCCGTGACGGTCCTACCGGCGGGCTCTGTGACGGCGGCAGCCGGCGCGATCGCGGGCGGCGGCTCCCACTCCCTCGCCATCGCCGCCGACGGCCGCGTACTGGCCTGGGGCCACAACGGGCTCGGTCAGCTCGGTGACGGCACGTCCACCACGCGCACCACCCCGGTCGTCGTCGCCGACATCAACAGCGGTGCTACCCAGGCGACGCAGGTCAGCGCGGGAGCCTTCCACAGCATGGCCCTGCGCTCCGACGGGGCGGTGTACACGTGGGGTGCGAACGAGTCGGGGCAGCTCGGGGACGGCAGTTACGACGAGAGCCGAGTCACGCCGGCGGCTGTAACGTTCCCCAGCGGCTTCACCCCGAAGAGCATCGCCGCAGGTTCGTCCTTCAGCACGGCGATCGCAATGGAGGGCGGCGGCAAGCGGAGCATGTGGGCCTGGGGCAGCAACGCGCAGGGGCAGTTCGCTGTGGGATCCACGGGAGCGGCCATCGCGACGCCGACCCGCAGCGGTCTGTCCGTTGCGGGTACGGACGTGGTGGCAGCGGGCTCGGAGCATGTCATCAGCACCTCGGTTCGTGCGGCGGGCGACAACGCCTTCGGCCAGCTTGGTGACAACACGACCACGGACAGCCTCGTGCAAGTTGAGGCCAAGCGGCGGTTGAACATATGGAACACGTGCCATGAGGATCTGGTCGACCGGCCGGGGGGAAAGCCCGTCTACCTGACCGGCGACCTGGCCGGTGGATGCCACTCCGGCTACGCCTCGGATCATGGAACCGCCGCCATCGGCGTCTCCGGCGCCGACGACCGCAACGGTCGCGGCATGGCGGGTACAGCCGCGGCAGCCAAGCTCCAGCTGATCGATACCTTCGCCCCGGAGGGTGAGTGGGAAGCGTCGATCGCACATTCCGCCCCGGGTGATGTGATCTTCATCGAGTATGGCATTTCGCTCGGGCCGATCGAAGTGGACAGAGCCGACTATGATCAGATCGTCTACGCCACCGCCAAGGGGATCACCGTCGTCGAACCGGCCGGAAACTTCCCTGACCGGAGCCTGGACACCTCCCCCGGCATCGACGCGTGGCGGAGCTGGCCGGACTCCGGCGCTCTGATGGTCGGCGGGGGATGGCCCACACTCCCTGCGGGTTCCTGCACCGTCAGCTACGGACCGGCGCGTTCTCAGGCGAGCACCTATGGCTCACGCGTCAACGTCCAGGGCTACTACGGCTGTTCGTCCACTCCAGGCACGCCCGCCTCGCACAATGTTGGTTCGCAGGATCTCACCCTCAACGAGACAGACCCGGACAAGATGTACACCGGCAGCTTCAGTGGCACCTCGAACGCCTCCGCCATGACCGCCGGTACCGTCGCCTCCCTCCAGGGCGTGGCCAAGAAGCTCGGGCGGGTGCTGACGCCGTGGGAGGTGCGGCAGATCCTCGTGTCGACCGGGACGCCGCAGACCGGGGACCTCTCCAAGCACGTCGGTCCGCTGCCCGACCTGCGGAAGGCCATCGGGTTCCTGAAGAACAGCGTCGCCGCCTCCGACAGTCGCACGATGGCCGTCTCCTCCGACCCCGGCGGTTCGGTGAAGGCGTGGGGAGCCGACTGCGCCCCCGCCGCCAGCGACTGCACGAGCCCCGTCGCCGTCCCCGGCCTGACCGGCGTCAGCCGCCTGCCCGGGTCCCTCGCCTACGGCGAGCAGCACGCCCTCGCGGTCAAGGCCGACGGGACCGTGTGGGCATGGGGGGCCAACGGGAGCGGTCAGCTCGGGGACGGCACCACCACCGACCGCGAAGCCCCCGCCCAGGTGCCCGGTCTCAGCGGCATCACCGCCGTCGCGGCCTCCGGGTCGTACTCCCTCGCGCGGAAATCGGACGGCACCCTGTGGGCCTGGGGTGCCAACCAGGCCGGTCAGCTCGGGGACGGCACCACCGCGCAGCGGCTCACTCCGGTGCGGGTGGCCGGCCTGGAGGGGGTCGCCGCGATCGCCGCCGGGTACGACTTCGCGTTCGCGTCGAAGGCGGACGGGACCCTGTGGGCCTGGGGTTCCAACATCGCCGGCAAGCTCGGTGACGGCACCACCACCAACCGGTCGACGCCCGTGCAGGTCCTCACCGGGGTCTCCCCGCTCCCGGGCAGTGTGAGCGCCGGCCTCAGTCACGCCCTGGCCGTCAAGACCGACGGCACCGTGTACTCCTGGGGCAACAACAGCAACGGTAAACTCGGCGACGGCACCACCGTCGGCCACCGGGTCCCGGCTCCCGTACCAGGCCTGACCGGTGTCGCGGCGGTCAGCGCGGGCGCCTGGAACTCCCTCGCCCTGCGCGTCGACGGAACACTCGCCTCCTGGGGCGACAACGAGCAGGGCCAGATCGGCAACGGGACCACCGGACCCGACGCCCTCACGCCCGTCTCGCTGAGCGTCCCCACCGGTATCGGCGCCATCGCCGTCGGGAGCGCCCACGCCATCGCCGTACGCCCCGACGGCACCACCTACACCTGGGGCTACAACGGTGCCGGGGAGCTGGGCAACGGGACGACGACGTCCACCGCCACGCCGACGCCACTGGCCGCGACGCCGTGACGGGCTAGGTGCAAGAGCGGGGGTGTGCCTCGGTCGAGGCACACCCCCGCTCGCGGGGACGCCCGGGTGGCAGGGCTGGCGCCCCCGCAGTCGTGGGACCGCCGACGCCTATGGTGCGAGACGGGTCTCGTAGGCGGGGACGGCGACCTCGTCGTCGTCCAGGCAGGCACCGGTGGCCAGGTCGAAGCGCTGCTTCAGCAGCGGCGAGGCGACGTACGGGGCGCCGTCCACCGCGCCCAGCAGGCCGCGGGAGAGGACGTACGCGCCGGTGAACGGGTCGCGGTTGCCGACCGCGTACACAGTGCCCGTACGGTCCAGGAAGACCGCGACCTGCCGCCCGTCGGGGAGGAGCGCCGCCACCCCCCGGCCGGGGGTGAGCAGGGCCAGGTCGCAGACCGGGAACCATTCCTCGGCCGTGCGCAGTTCGATCCGTGCGGTGCGCTCGGGGGCGATCGTCATCAGGCCGGGGTTCCTTCCAGGGAGGGCTCCGCCACGGCTGCCGCCGAGGTGAGGGGGGTGATCGACAGCAGGGGGAGGTCCGGCTTCATCTGGTCGCGTTCGGGGACGAACCGCACCGAGGGGTCGGGAGTACCCGGCGCGTTGACGAAGGACACGAACCGGCCCAGGCGCTCGGGGTCGTTCAGGGTTTCGGCCCACTCATCGCGGTATCCGGCGACATGCGCCCTCATCAGCGCCTCCAGCTCGTCGCACAGGGCGAGCTTGTCGTGGACGACCACGTCGCGTACGTGGTCGAGGCCGCCCTCGATCCGCTCCAGCCACGTCGAGGTGCGCTCCAGACGGTCGGCGGTACGGATGTAGAACATCAGGAACCGGTCGATGAGGCGGACGAGTTCGGCGTCGGAGAGGTCCTGGGCGAGGAGGTCGGCGTGCCGGGGCTCCGCGCCGCCGTTCCCGCCGACGTACAGGTTCCAGCCGTTCGCGGTGGCGATCACCCCGAAGTCCTTGCCGCGCGCCTCCGCGCACTCCCGCGCGCAGCCGGAGACCGCCGACTTCAGCTTGTGCGGGGAGCGCAGCCCCCGGTAGCGCAGCTCCAGGTCGATCGCCATCCGCACCGAGTCCTGCACCCCGTAGCGGCACCAGGTCGAGCCGACGCAGGACTTCACCGTCCGCAGCGACTTCCCGTACGCGTGCCCCGACTCGAACCCGGCGTCCACCAACCGCGCCCAGATACCGGGCAGTTGGTCGACGCGGGCGCCGAAGAGGTCGATCCGCTGACCTCCGGTGATCTTGGTGTAGAGGCCGTAGTCACGGGCCACCTCACCGATCACGATCAGCTTCTCCGGGGTGATCTCCCCGCCGGGGATGCGCGGCACGATCGAGTACGAGCCGTTGCGCTGCATGTTGGCGAGGAAGTGGTCGTTGGTGTCCTGCAGCGCCGCCTGCTCACCGGCCAGTACGTACCCGTCGACGCCGATCGTCGGGGCGAGGGAGGCGAGGATGGAGGCCACCGTCGGCTTGCAGATCTCGCAGCCCTCACCGCCGCGCGCCGCCTCCCGGCCGTGCGTGTCGAGGAGTGTGGCGTACTCGGTGATCCCCCGGACGCGGACGATCTCGTACAGCTCGGCCCGGGTCTGCGAGAAGCAGCCGCACAGGCCGCCCTCGCCGCTGGCGGGCAGCAGCTGGCCGAGCAGTTTGACGCAACTCCCGCAGCCGGTACCGGCCTTGGTGCACTTCTTGACCTCCGGCACGGTGGCGCAGCCGTGCTCGGCGACGGCGTCCAGGATCGCGCCCTTGGTGACGTTGTGGCAGCTGCACACGACCGCCCCGGCCGGCAGCGCGTCCGCGCCCAGCGCCGCCGGGGCGCCCAGCCCGGCGGGCAGCACCAGCTGCTCCGGCGGGACCGGCGGGACGGTGCCGGTCAGCGGGCGCAGCATGCCGTAGGAGTCGGCGTCGCCGACCAGGACGCCGCCGAGGAGCTCGCCGGCGGGGGAGACGACGAGCTTCTTGTAGACCCCGGCGCGCGAGTCGGAGTACACCACGTCCAGGCAGCCCGCCGCCGCGCCGTGCGCGTCGCCGAAGGAGGCCACGTCCACGCCGAGGAGCTTGAGTTTGGTGGAGGTGTCGGCGCCGGTGAAGGAGCGCTCGGCGCCGGCGATCGTCTCGGCGGCGGCCTTGGCCATCTCGTAGCCCGGCGCGACCAGTCCGTAGACCCGGCCGTCCGCCGCCTGCGCGCACTCGCCGATCGCGAAGACGCGCGGGTCGCTGGTGCGGCAGGCACCGTCCACGACCACGCCGCCGCGCTCGCCGACCGCCAGCCCGGCCGCGCGGGCCAGCTCGTCGCGGGGGCGCACGCCGGCGGCGAACACCACCAGGTCCGTGGGGACTTCGGTGCCGTCGGTGAGCACCATCGCGCGCACCGCGCCGTCGCCGCCGGTACGGATCTCCTGGCCGCCGACCCCCGTGCGTACCTCCAGCCCCATCCCCGCCACCGTGCGCCGCAGCGCGTGCCCGCCGCCCTCGTCGACCTGCACGGCCATCAGCCGGGGGGCGAACTCCACGATGTGCGTGGCCAGTCCGAGCCCCTTCAGCGCCCCGGCCGCCTCCAGGCCGAGCAGTCCGCCGCCGACGACCAGGCCGGTGGCGGCGTCCTTGGCGTACTCCTCGATGGCGAGGAGGTCCTCGATGGTGCGGTAGACGAAGGCGCCCGCCGCACCGCTGCCGGGACAGGGGGGTACGAAGGCGTAGGAGCCGGTGGCCAGGACCAGGGTGTCGTAGCGGAAGGTCCGCCCGCTGCGGGCGGTGACCGTGCGCGCCGCGCGGTCCAGCGCGGTGGCCGGGTCGCCGACGTACAGCTCGATGCCGTGGCGCTCCATGAAGCCGTCCTCGACCATCGACAGCTCCTCGGGGGAGGTGCCGTCGAAGTACGAGCTGAGGTGGACCCGGTCGTAGGCGGGGCGCGGCTCCTCGCAGAGCACGACCACGCGGGCGGTCTCGGTCACCTTGCGCTCGGCCAGCGACTCCAGGAAGCGCTGGCCGACCATGCCGTGCCCGACCAGCACGATCGTGTCCCGGGGCTCGGGGGTGGCGGGGGTCTGCATCTCAGGAGCCTCCAGAGTGGGTGAGCAGGTGGAGCAGCGGGACGTCGTCGGGCAGCGGCTCGTCGGCCTCCCAGGCGCGGGCGAGGGCGCCTACGGCGGCGAGGTCGCCGAGCAGGATGCCGCCGACGAGCCGGCCGTCGCGGACGACGACCTTGCGGTAGGCGCGGCGGGTGGCGTCGGTGAGCTGGACGACGTCGTCGCCGGGGCCCGGGACGGGGTCGCCGAAGGCGGCGAGGTCGAGGGGGGCGGGGGTGCTCGGGGCGGTGCCGGGGGCCAGGGTGAGGCGGGTCAGGGCGCGGGTGCCCGCGTAGGCGCGCGTGCCGCCGGCCAGGACGCGGGCGAGCGCGTCGGCCTGCTCCAGCGCCGGGCCCGCCAGCCCGTACAGCGTGCCCCGGTGCTCGGCGCAGTCGCCGACGGCGTGGATGTACGGGTCGGAGGTGCGCAGTTCGTCGTCCACGACGATGCCGCGCGCGGTGGTCAGGCCCGCGGCGCGGGCGAGGTTGACGCGCGGGCGCACCCCGCAGGCGAGGACGACGAGCTCGGCGTCCAGCAGATAGCCGTCGCCCAACTCGACCGCGTCCACCCGGCGTTGGGCTCCCCGTCCGGTGCAGCGCAGGCCGCGCACCCGGCACTCGGTGTGGACCTCGACGCCCAGGCTCTCCAGGTGCGCCCGGAGCATCCGGGCGGCGGCGGGGTCGAGTTGGCGCTCCATCAGGTGCTCGCCCTGGTGCGCCAGCACGACCTGCGCCCCGCGCCGGGCCAGCGCGCGGGCGGCGGAGCTGCCCAGCAGGCCGCCGCCGATCACGACGACCCGGGCGGGGGCGCCGCTCGCGGCGATCCGGTCGGCGGCTGCGGCCAGCGCGGTGCAGTCGTCGAGGGTGCGGAAGGGGTGGACGCCGGCGGGGAGTTCGTACCCCTCGGGCTCGAAGAGGCCGCGCAGCGGCGGCAGTACGGGATTGGACCCGGTGGCCAGCACGAGGCGGTCGTAGTCCAGCGCGGCGCCGTCGTCGCACTGCACCCGCCGGGCGGCGCGGTCCACCCGTACCACGCGGGCGGCGCGGCGCTCGACCCCGGCGGCGGGTGCGGGCAGCCGGATCACGTCGGCCGGATAGTGCCCGGCGAGCACCTCGGCGAGCAGCACCCGGTTGTACGCCCCGTGCGCCTCCTCGGCGACGACGGTCACCTCGAACCCACCGCCGAGCCGCGCGGCGACCCGATGCCCGGCCATCCCGCCGCCGACCACGACGACCCGCTTGCCCTGTCCCATGCCAGCAGCGTGCGGCCGCGCGATTACCCCGCCGAATCCCCGGAGTTTCCGCGACGCAACGCTGCCCTCAGCAGGGCCGCGCCCCCTCGGTGAGGATTTCGCGATTCGTCCACACGCACGAGTGAAGCTCCGCGGCCGAAACGAATCTGCAGGTCAGCAGGTACCTACGGTTCACCGCATGGTCGGCTCATCCCACGAGGCGATGCACCGAGAGGGGCCTGGGCGGCGCCGCCGCGGCGGCGGAGATCTGGAGGAACTTGATGAGCATGGACGTCTCCGAGTACCGAGGAATCGTCGCCGAGCGGCTTCGGGCGGAGGGTGAGGCCAGAGGTGAGGCCCGGGCGAGGCCGCCATGCTTCTGTTCGCTCTTGACCGGCGCGGTATCGCCCTCACGGATGTCGATCGCCGCCGAGTGGCCGCCGCCTCCGCGGTGGAGGTCTTCGGGGAGGACTGAGCGGCCGGGCTCCGGCTGCGGCCCCGGCGTCCTCAGCGTCGCAGGGCCTCGTGGACGCCCTGTTCGCGGGGCCCCAGGAAGTGCGGGTCCGGGCGCAGGAGCGTGTCCAGGGTTGCTTTGGCCGCGCCGGGGATCTCGCGGAGGCCGCCGTAGTGCCAGGTGAGGTTGCGGGGTTCCTCGACGGCGACGCCGTGGGCGTCGATGCCCGCCGCGCGGCACAGCGCCAGGGCACGGGGGACGTGGAAGCGCTGGGTGACGACCAGGGCGCGGCTGACGCCGAAGACGCGGGCCGCGCGGGTGCAGGAGTCCCAGGTGTCGAAGCCGGCGTGGTCGCGGACGATCCGGGCGCGGGGGACGCCGCGGGCGGTGAGGTAGTCGCGCATCGCCGTGGGCTCGTCGTAGTCCCGCGTGCTGTTGTCGCCGCTGACCAGGATCGCCCGCACCCGGCCCAGGCGGTACAGCTCCACCGCCGCGTCCAGGCGGTGCGCCAGGTACGGGGAGGGCTCGCCGTCCCACAGCCCCGCGCCCAGCACCAGCGCCACCGGCGCCGGGGGTGCGGTGGCCACCGTGTGCACCCGGGCCGAGGTAGAGGCGTGCACCCAGGCCGGGGGCAGCAGCGCCAGCGCGCAGGCCAGCACCGCCGCCCGCAGCAGCCGGCGCCTGCCCCGCACGGTGCGCGGCAGCTGCGGGCGGGCCGCCGCGCGCCTCGCGGGCGCCGCTGCCCGCCGGGCCGCCGCCCGGGTTCGTACCAGAAGTGCTCTCATTACTTTGCACCGACGCCCACCAGGCGCGATCGGTTGCAGCGCGCCCCGGACGTCCCTTCCTCCCCATCGGCCTCGGTAGGCTCGGCGCCCATGAGCACCGACTGGCGCAATGACAGGATCGGCAGTGCGATACGCGGCGAGAACCCCACCGTGCTGCGCAGACTCGACGCGGGGTTCGCGGTGCTGGGGGACACCCAGTTCCTGCCGGGGTACACGCTGCTGCTGGCCGACCGGCCCGGCGTGGAGCGGCTCAGCGACCTGCCGCGTGCGCGGCGGCTGGCGTTCCTGGCGGACATGGAGCGGCTGGGGGAGGCGGTGGAGCGTGCCTGCAAGGCGCGCGACGACGCCTTCATCCGCATCAACATCGAGATCCTCGGCAACAGGGACCCCTACCTGCACGCCCACATCTGGCCGCGCTACGAGTGGGAGCGCGCCGACATCCGCATCGGCCCCGTGTGGTGGTATCCGCCGGTGAACTGGCGCAACCCGGAGCACGCCCTGGGCCCGCAGCACGACGGCCTGCGCGCCGCCCTCACCGCCGAACTGGACGCCCTGACCGCCGCGCCCGCGCAGTGACGGACCGCCGCGGACCGCACGGCAAGGCGCGCCCCCGTCACCGCCCCGTCAGCGCCCCCGGCCCCAGCCCCGCCACCGGTCCCAGCCGTACGGGCAGCGCCGCCGGGCTCGGCGCCCACGGCGAGGTGATCCAGCTCAGCTCCTCCTCGGCGACGGCCAGGCGCAGCTGCGGCAGCCGGTGCAGCAGCGTCTCCACCGCCGTCCGCGTGATCAGCCGCGCCAGGTCCTGCGCCGGGCAGGCGTGCGGGCCCGCGCCGAAGGCCAGGTGGGAGCGGTTGCCGGTGACGGGGCAGCCGCCGGGCGGGCGCACGGCCGGATCGGCGTTCGCCCCGGCGAGGCCCAGCAGCAGCATGTCCCCGGAGTGGATCTCCTGGCCGCCGAAGCGCAGTTCCCGCAGCGCGTAGCGCGCCGGGCAGTTGTGCACCGGCGGATGGCGCCACAGCGCCTGGTCCAGCGCGTCGTCCACGGTGAGCCGGCCGCCCGCCACGGAGGGGCCCAGCGCCGGGTCGGTGAGCAGGATCCGCAGCGTGGTGGCGATCCAGTCGACGGTCGGCTGGTTGGCGGAGACGAAGACGACGACCAGGTTGTGCAGGATCTCCTCGTCGGTGAGCGCGGCCGGGTGGCGTACCAGGATGGAGATGAAGTCCTCGCCGGGCGCCGCCCGCCGCGCGGCGATCAGCCCGGTCAGGATGCCCGAGAGCCGGTCGCTGGCGTTGGCGGAGTCCGCGTTGGCCGCCGCCGTGCCCAGCGCCGCCTGCACCAGCTGCTGGCCCGCCCGCTCGTCGAGGCCGAGCAGCTGCGTCACCACCCGCAGCGGCAGCCTGCGCGCGTAGTGCGGTACGAGGTCAGCGCGGCCCGAGTCGGCGAAGGAGCCGATGAGCTGCTCGGCCGTGGCGCGCACGGTGCGGCGCAGGGCGTGCCCGTTGACGCGCTCCAGCGCGGCCGAGACGCTGGAGCGCATCCGCCGGTGCTGGCGGCCGTCGGCGTAGAGCAGCGCGGGGCGCCAGTCGACCGTCGCCATGATGGGGGAGTCGGGCGGCACCCGGCCCTCGCGCAGCAGCCGCCAGTTGCGCGGGTCGTGGCTGAAGGAGTGCTCGTCGCGGGCCAGTTGGAGCAGCTCGGTGAAGCCCAGGACCAGCCAGGCGGGGATGCCCGGCGCGATCAGCACGGGGGCGACGGGGCCGTGGGCGGCGCGCAGCCTCTCGTAGAGCGCGGGCAGCGTCGAGCCGTCGAGGCCGGCCCCGTAGAGCGGGGTGGGCGTGAGGCGGGGGGAGCGCTGCTGCGCGGCGGCCATGCTCAACTCGTGCGTTCCGAGGCGGTGTCGATGAGGTGGGTGATCAGCGAGATCAGCGCCAGCACCGAGGAGCGGTGCTCGCGGGCGTCGCAGTTGACCAGCGGGGTGCGGGGCAGCAGGTCGAGGGCCTCGCGCAGCTCGGCCTCGCCGTGGCGGGGGCTGTCGGGGAAGTAGTTGACGGCCACCGTGAACGGCACGTCCAGATCCTCCAGATGGCCGATCGAGTCGAAGGACGCCTCCAGGTCCCGGGTGTCGACCAGCGCCAGTGCCCCCAGCGAGCCGCGCGCCAACTCCCGCCAGGCGGGCAGGAAGCGCTGCTGTCCGGGCGTGCCGAAGAGGTACAGCACCAGCTCGCTGTCGAGCGTGATGCGGCCGAAGTCCAGCGCCACGGTCGTGGTGGTCTTGCCCGGCGGGAGCGGGGTGTCCGACAGGGCGCCCGCGCGGGTCATCACGGCCTCGGTGGACAGCGGCTTGATCTCCGAGACGGTGCCGATCAGCGTGGTCTTGCCGACTCCCATCGGTCCGACGACGAGGATCTTGGCGGCTCCGGTCACACCCGGGGAGACGTACACTCCGTCAGATGCGGTCTTCGAGGCCATGCAGCACCTTTCTCAGCAGATCCTGTTCGCCGGGGGACCGCTGGGGCGGCCGCGGCTCGGTCGGATCCTGGGTCGGGGTACGGAGTCGGTGGCGGGCCTGTCCCGAGGCCCGGCCGGCGAGGTGGCCCAGGCCCACGGGGGCCCGGAAGTGCAGGTGACCCGACTCGATCAGATCCGCCAGCAGCACGCGCACGATGGTGGGGGGCTGGCCGAGGTGGGCGCCGACCTCGGCGACCGAGAGCAGCCCCCGGCACAGGTCGAGGATGCGCCCGTACTCCGGCTGGGTGGCGGGCGGCAGCCCCAGCCCGGAGGCGACGACCAGCGTCTCCAGCGGCAGCGGCTCGGCCCCGGGCGCGCCCGAGCGGCCCCCCGTGATGACGTAGGGGCGCACCGCGCGCGGTCCGTGGCCGCTCATGAGGGCGGGCCCTCCGGCGGGCGCAGGTAGCCGCTCAGCTCGGCGGCGATGTGCGCCACCACGATCTGCATCTGCTCCGCGACCTCGGCGACGTCCGCGCTGTGGTCGGTCGCCACCGCGAGCTGCGCGCCCAGCCCCGTGGAGGTGAACAGCACGAAGCCGTGGTCGGACTCGACCATCAGCTGGCGCACCCCGGCGCGCGGGCCCAGGAAGAGCCCGACCGCCGAGCGGGTGGTGATGGTCAGCGCCGCGCAGGCCGCCGAGAGCGACTCGGCCTCGGCGCGCTCCAGTTCGGGCACCACGCCGTGCAGCCGGGCGGCGGAGCCGTGGCCCAGGCGCAGTCCGTCGTCGGTGAGGACGACCGCGTGGCGCACTCCCGGGATGCCGGTCAGCGGGCGCAGCATCCAGCCCACGTCGGGCAGGCGGGATATGCCGGGGGGCATCACCGGGGGCCGTCCTCTCCGTGCCCGCGCGGGCGCTCGTAGGAGGGCGACTGCGGGGCCCGCTGTCCCGGCTGCTGTCCCGGCTGCGGTCTTGGCTGTGGTCTTGGCTGCTGTCCTGGCTGGGATCCCGGCTGCGGCCCCTGCTGCGCTCCGGGCCCGCCCTGGCGCAGGCGCGCCCGCCCGCGCTCCGTGCCGGCCAGCACCCCGGCGACGGAGGCCCGGGCGGCCTTGGGCGACCACTCGGGGCCGGGGACGGCGGGGGCCGTCTGCGAGGGGAGGGGCCTGCGGTGCTCGCCGGTGTCCTCGCCGCCCGGCCGGGCGCCGCGCCGACTGCGCCGCCGGGGCAGCGCCGTCTCGCCGTCCGCCCGCGCGGGGGCGGAGATCAGCTCGGCCGGCTCCTCATCGGGCTCCGGCTCGGGGGCGGCGGGCTGGGTGAGCAGTCCGTTGGGGACGAACACCGAGGCGCGCGTCCCCCCGTACGCCGAGGCGGCCGCCAGCTCGACGCTGAAGCCCAGCTCGCGCGACCAGCGCCCGACGCTGGCCAGCCCGAGCTTGGGCACCGCGCCCAGGTCCGCCAGACCCTGGCCGCCGCGCAGCCGGGCGAGCGCCTGCTCCAGCACGTCGAAGGGCATCCCGAGCCCGGCGTCGTCGATCTGCAGCACCGCGCCGGCGGCGACCTCGCGGACCGTGACGACGACCTGGGAGCTGGAGGGGGAGAAGTCGCTGGCGTTCTCCAGGAGTTCGGCCACCGCGTGCATCAGGCCCTCGGCGGCCGGCGCGGCCACGTACAGCTGCTGGCCGCCGACCACCTCGATGCGGCCGTACTCCAGGATCCGCGACTGGGCGCCGCGTACGCAGTCGAAGAGGGAGACCGGCTGCGTCTCGCGGCGCGCGGGCCAGATCCCGCACATCACCAGCAGCGTCTGCGCCTTGCGGATCATCTGCGCGGCCGCGTGGTCGGCGCGCATCACCTCGCCCATCAGCGCGGGGTCGGTGAGCTGCTGCTCGATGCCGTCGAGGAGCTGCAACTGGACGGTGGCCATCGCGTGGACGTTCCCGGCGACCGTCTCGAACGCGGCCAGCACCGCGTCGCGCTGGGCGCGCTCGTGCGCCGTGTCCGCCCGCGCCTCGGCGACGCGCGCCTCGGCGGCGACGGGGGCGGCGGTCCGCTCGCGCGCCACCGCGTGCTGGCGCGCGGCATCGGCGCGGGCGGCGCGCAGGCGGGTCCACAGGACCCGGACGGCGAACAGGCACAGGACGCAACTGACGACGGCGATGGCGGCTACGGCGGTGGCTGTGGCCATGGGGGGCGCCTCGCAGACCTCGCGGAGTGACCGGATGCGGCAGATCCTACTGATCAATCGCACAGTTCCGCTCCGGAGTTGGGCAATCCCCGCCACGTCAAGAGCGCACGATGGTTTTTCGGTGAGGAATTGAGGGAGATGCCGGGAATATCGGGCCGTACGGAAGGCGCCGCGGACCGTACGGCCCGCATCTCACCCCGCGTCGCCCGCCCCGGACGCCCCCGCCCCGGACGCCCCCGCCGCCTCCAGCCGCACCGCGCACACCTTGAACTCCGGCATCCGCGACACCGGGTCCAGCGCCGGATTGGTCAGCGTGTTGGCACGCCCCTCGCCGGCCCAGTGGAAGGGCATGAACACCGTGTCGGGGCGGATGTCGCGGCTGACCCGGGCGGGCGCGACGGCCCGGCCGCGGCGGGAGAGGACCGCGACCGGTTCGCCGTCGGCGACGCCCACCCGGGCCGCCAGTTCGGGGTGGAGCTGGACGTACGGGCCGGGCGCGGCCTCGTTCAGCTCGGCGATCCGGCGGGTCTGCGCACCGGACTGGTACTGGGCCAGCACCCGCCCGGTGGTCAGCCACACCGGGTAGCGCGCGTCGGTCTCCTCGGCCGCCGGGCGGTCGGTGACGGGGGCGAAGCGGGCGCGGCCGTCGGGGGTGGCGAAGCGGTCGAGGAAGAGGCGCGGGGTGCCCGCCGAGCCCTGCGGGCAGGGCCAGAAGACGCCGCCCTCGGCCGCGATCTGCCCGTAACTGATGCCCGAATAGTCGGCCTTGCCGCCTGCGGAGGCCCGGCGCAGCTCCTCGAAGACCTCCTCCGGCGCGGTGGGGAACCCCTTCTCCCGGCCGGGGGCCAGCCGCTGGGCCAGCCCGTGCAGCACGTCCAGGTCGCCGCGTACCCCCTCCGGCGGGTCGATGGCGCGGCGGCGCAGCAGCACCCGGCCCTCCAGGCTGGTCATCGTGCCGGTCTCCTCCGCCCACTGGGTCACCGGCAGCACCACGTCCGCCAGCGCGGCGGTCTCGGAGAGCACCACGTCGGCCACCGCGAGGAAGTCCAGCGAGCGCAGCCGCCCCTCGACGTGGGCGGCGCGCGGGGCGGAGACGACCGGGTTGGAGCCCATCAGCAGCAGGGCGCGCACCTCGGTGCCGAGGGCGTCGAGCAGCTCGTACGCACTGCGCCCCGGCCCCGGCAGCTCATCGGGCTCCACCCCCCACACCCCGGCGACGTGGCGGCGCGCCTCGGGGTCGGTGAGCAGCCGGTAGCCGGGCAACTGGTCGGCCTTCTGGCCGTGTTCGCGCCCGCCCTGCCCGTTGCCCTGCCCGGTCAGGCAGCCGTAGCCGCTGTACGGGCGGCCCATCCGCCCCGTCGCCAGGCACAGGTTGATCCACGCGCCCACCGTGTCCACCCCCTTGGCCTGCTGCTCGGGGCCGCGCGCGGTGAGCACCATCGACGACTGCGCCTCGCAGAACAGCCGCACCGTCTCGCGCAGTTGGGGCACGGGCACGCCCGTGGTGCGCTCGACGTGCTCCGGCCAGTGCGCCATCACCGCCGCCCGCGTCTCCTCCCAGCCGGTGGTGCGCGCCGCGATGAACTCCTCGTCGGTGCGCCCCTGCGCGACCACCAGGTGCAGCAGCCCCAGCGCCAGCGCCAGGTCGCTGCCCGGCCGGGGCGCCAGATGCAGGTCGGCCTGCTCGGCGGTGCGGGTGCGGCGCGGATCGATGACGATCAACTTCCCGCCGTTGGCCCGCAGTTCGGTGAAGTAGCGCAGGGCCGGCGGCATCGTATCGGCCGGGTTGGAGCCCACCAGGATCACGCAGCCGCTGCGCGGGATGTCCGCCAGCGGGAACGGCAGCCCCCGGTCCATGCCGAAGGCGCGGTTGCCGGCGGCGGCGGCCGAGGACATGCAGAAGCGGCCGTTGTAGTCGATCTGCGAGGTCCGCAGCACGATCCGGGCGAACTTCCCCAGCGCGTACGCCTTCTCGTTGGTCAGCCCGCCCCCGCCGAACACCCCCACCGCGTCGCGCCCGTACCCCTCCTGCGCGGCGGCCAGCCCGCGCGCGATCCGGTCCAGCGCCTCGTCCCAGCCCGCCGCGACCAGCCCGCCGCGCCCGTCGCGCACCAGCGGCGAGGTCAGCCGCCCGGCGCCCAGCAGCGCGGTCGCGGACTGCCCCTTGCCGCACAGGGCGCCCCGGTTGACCTCGAAGTCCTCGCGGGGGACCACGTCGAGCCCGGCGCCCGTACGGCGCAGGCCCATGCCGCATTGCAGGGAGCAGTACGGGCAGTGGGTGAGGGTGGGGGCGGCGTCCATGGGGTCCAGCGTGCTTCCGGGGTGTTACGCGCGGGTGGTGGTCCGTATGACAAGCCGGGTGCCCTCGACCGCACGGCCGCCCCTGGCCCGCTGTGAGGCGCGGTCAACAGACCGTGATACGGCCGCAACGGACCGGCAACCCCCGTCCCCGAGGATCGGGGGCATGCGCCCCCTCGACCAGGCAGCCGCCCCGTGGCCCACGGCAGACCCCCCGGCGGACCTCCCGGCCGGCTCCGCTGTCGGCCCGGACTCCTCCCTGGGGGACCTCCTGGGCGCGATATCCGCGCAGGCCAACTCCCGGCTGCGGCAGCTCGCCGGCCACCGCACCGCCGCCCCCGTCCTCCTGGCCGTCGCCCACGGCAGCCGCCACCCGGCCGCCGCCGCGACGGTGGCCGCGCTGCTGGACGCCGTACGGGCACAGCGGCCGACCCTGGACGTACGCCTGGCGCACATCGAGCTGAACGGGCCGCTGCTCACCGACGTACTGGCCGACCTGCGCAGGCCGGTGATCCTCGTCCCCCTCCTCTTCACCCGGGGCCACCACGTCACCCACGACCTCCCCGGCGCACTGGCCGCCGCGCCGCACCTGCGGGGCCGCGTCGCCGCACCGCTCGGTCCGCACCCGCTGCTCGCGGCGGCGCTGCACGCGCGGCTGGCGGAGGCGGGGTGGAGTACGGGCCGCCGGGCCGGCGTCGTCCTCGCGGCGGCCGGCTCGCGGGCGCCGGACTCGGCCGCCGACACGGCGCGTACGGCCGCACTGCTGGCCGAGCGCCTCGGCGGCGTGCCGGTCGAGGCGGCCTACGCCTCCGCCGCCTCCCCCCGCACGCATCCCGCCCTGGCCGAGGCGGTCGCCCGGCTGCGCGCCCGCGGCTGCCGCCGTATCGCGCTGGCCTCCTGCTTCGCCGCGCCCGGCCTCTTCGCCGCCCGCATGCGGGCCCAGGCCCCGGGCCTGGTGTCCGAGCCGCTG
Source organism: Streptomyces polyrhachis (assembly GCF_042663125.1). NCBI lineage: Bacteria > Bacillati > Actinomycetota > Actinomycetes > Kitasatosporales > Streptomycetaceae > Streptomyces > Streptomyces polyrhachis. The sequence goes on from NZ_JBHSZO010000015.1 coordinate 51,237, forward strand.
GGCGCGCATCCGGCGCTGGCCCGGCTGGTCGTACGGCGCTACGAGGAGGCGTGGGCGGGGTCGGGCGCCCAGCCGACGTCGGCGTCGGCTTAGGGGACAGACCACGAAGCAGGGGGTTGTCGGACTATCGGGCTACCGTGGGCCCATGCGATCTTCCGACGTCCCGGGCTATACGGCGGCCGACCTCCACCGCTACGTCGCGGAGCCGGACAAGCGCCCCGGCCGCACGGCCTTCCAGCGCGACCGCGCCCGCGTGCTGCACTCGGCGGCCCTGCGCCGCCTCGCGGGCAAGACGCAGGTCGTCACCCCCGGCTCGTACGCCCACGCCTGGGACGCCACCCCGCGCACCCGCCTGACCCACTCCCTGGAGTGCGCCCAGGTCGGCCGGGATCTGGGCGCGGCCCTGGGCTGCGACCCGGACCTGGTGGAGACGGCCTGCCTGGCCCACGACCTGGGCCACCCGCCCTTCGGCCACAACGGCGAGAAGGAGCTGGACGAGGTGGCGGCCGGCTGCGGCGGCTTCGAGGGCAACGCCCAGTCGCTGCGGCTGCTGGCCCGCCTGGAGCCCAAGGGCTTCACCCCCGACGGCCGCCCCGTCGGCCTCAACCTCACCCGCGCCGCCCTGGACGCGGCCACCAAGTACCCCTGGCCGCGCGGCGGCCACCCCGTCGACCCCGCCTCGCGCAAGTTCGGGGTGTACACGGACGACCTGCCCGTCTTCCACTGGCTGCGCCAGGGCGCGCCGCCCGGACGCCAGTGCTTCGAGGCGCAGGTGATGGACTGGGCCGACGACGTGGCGTACTCGGTGCACGACGTCGAGGACGGCCTGCACGCCGGCCACCTCGACCCCAACCTGCTGCACGCCCACCCCGAGCGCCGCGAGGTCTTCGCCCTGGCCGCCGCGCGCTACGCGCCCGGCGCGCAGGAGGACGAACTCGCCGAGGCGCTCGACCGGCTGCTCGACCAGGAGTGGTGGCCGCACGGCTACGACGGCAGCCCGCGCGCCCAGGCCGGCCTGAAGGACGCCACCAGCCAGCTCATCGGCCGCTTCTGCCTCGCGGCGGAGGGCGCGACGCGGGAGGCGTACGGCTCGGGCCGCCTGACCCGCTACGGCGCGGAGCTGATCGTGCCGCGCGCCCAGCGCCTGGAGTGCGCGGTCCTGAAGTCGGTCGCCGACCGCTACGTGATCCAGCGCCCCGACCAGGAGCGCATCCGCGCCGAACAGCGGGTGGTCCTGCGGGAGTTGGCATCCGCCCTGACAGCCCGCGCACCGGAGGGCCTGGACCCCCAGTTCCGCGCCCTGTTCACGGAGGCCGCCGACGACGCGGCCCGCCTGCGCGTGATCGTGGACCAGATCGCCTCCCTGACGGACGCGGCGGCGGTGGCCCTGCACGGGCGGCTGGTGCGGCGCGGGGCGTGACCGCGGCCCGCGCCGCGGACGCGGCCTCCGTGCTCGCCGGCCGCCCGCGTATCGTGATGCGGCTCGGCCCCCGCCGACCGGGGGCGTAGCACTGCCGCAGCCCTACCGCAGCCCTACGAGACGACGCCGGAGCCGCAGTGAAGCTGTCCGCCCGTGAGCTCAACCGCGCCACCCTCGCCCGCCAACTCCTCCTTGAGCGCGAGCACATGCCCGTGGAGGAGGCGGTACGACGTGTGGTCGCCCTGCAGGCGCAGCAGCCCGCCTCGCCCTACCTGGCGCTGTGGAACCGCCTCGCCGCCTTCGAACCGGCCGAGCTGGACGCCGCGTTCGCCGGCCGCCGCGTGGTCAAGGCGACCCTCATGCGGATCACGCTGCACGCCGTGCATGCCGACGACTACCCCGTCCTCCGCGCGGCGATGCAGCCCGTGCTGCACGCCTCCCGCCTCGGCTCCCGTTTCGCCGCCTCGGGCCTCACCCCCGCCGAGGGGCACCAACTCGCGCTCAGGATCGCGGACTTCGCCACCGAGGCCCGTACCACCGCCGAGCTGCGCGGCTGGCTCGGTGAGCAACTCGGCCCAAAGCGCGCGGACGCCGCCTGGTGGGGCATGTCGGGCTACGCGCCCCTGCACCGCGCCCCCGCCGAGGCCGCGCCCTGGTCCTTCGGCGCCCGGTCGCTCTTCCGCGCCGCGGCCCTGGACCCCGTACCCGTCGGCCGGGAGGTGGACGAGCCGGCGCTGCGAACGCTCCTCCTGCGCTACCTGGCCGGATTCGGCCCGGCCTCGGTGGCGGACATGGCGCAGTTCACGTTGCTGCCGAAGACCCCGATCAGGGCCGCCCTGCGCGCCCTCGCCGGAGAGCTGGCGGAACTCCAAGGTCCGGACAACGCCGCGTACTTCGACCTCCCCGACGCCCCGCGCCCGCCCGCCGACACCCCCGCCCCACCGCGCCTGATGGCGATGTGGGACAGCACCCTCCTCGCCTACGCGGATCGCCCCCAAGCTCATCGAGCAGGGGCTGCCCCAGGCCGCCTGATCCCGCCCGACTACCGCCGCGTGGTGATCCGCGCCAACGGCGACGTCCTGCCCACCCTCCTGGTGGACGGCCACGTAGCAGGCGTCTGGCGCCCCCTGCCCACCGGCATCGAGGCGACGGCCTTCCACCCCCTGCCCCCGGCCACCTGGCAGGCCCTGACGCAGGAGGCACAGTCCCTGGCCCCACTCCTGGCCGCCCGCGACCGCACCCCGTACAGCCGCTTCGACCACTGGTGGCCGAAACTCCCGAAGCTCCCGGAAGGGGAGACGCGGATGCTCTTCGACGGGAGGTGACGGGGACTGCGCTTCCCAATGCAGTTGCCTTAGAGCTGCGGGGATCGTTGCCCCGTCTGTGACGGAGTGGGGAGCCGGCCAGCGGGTCGGGCACGCTCCGTATCATCCATAGGTGATCAACCCGCTCTTCCACACACCCAGACGCCACTTCATCACCCTGGCCATGCTGGCTGCCATTGTCGCCTTCGGGTGGTACGCCGTTCAGCCGGTCTATCCGCGATGCACGATCCACTCAGCGGTCGGCTCGGGGTCCATCATGTCCCCTAGCCTCTCGGCGGAAGAGATGGAAGCCATAGCCAGGCAGGCTTACGAGGATGCCTTGGCCGACGGCGCCTGCGGACCATCACGTGCCCGATTCCGAGACTGGATTGGCTGACCTCGTTATCGCCACCAAGGTCGGCCCCGCCAGGGACGCCGACGGCGAGTGAACCACCCCCGCGCGCCCCGACCGACTGCGCGGCCAGGTCGAGGAGAACCTTCGCCAACTCGGCCGCGACCACCCCGAGCCCGAGGCGATCCACACCGTCGCCCGAGCCCACGCCGCCTCACCGGCCCAGATCCGCCTGGCCTGGCTCCTGCACCGGGGCCCGCACATCCTCCCCATCCCCGGCACGGGCGACCCCGACCACCTGACCGCCAACGTGGCAGCAGGAGCACTGGAGTTGACCCCCGATGACCTGACCCACCTCGACATGATCGCCGCCCCTACCCACACCAGGCGCCCCCATGGCATCGTGTCCGCATGACGATCGATGTCCGGCCCGCCACCGTCTACGAGGACGTGCGGGCGGTGATCGGGCCCAAGTCGCCCACCGCCAGTGTCTGTTTCTGCCTGGGTTACCGGCTTGGCGCCAAGCGCAACAACGAGCTTCGGGGGCCCGCCCGCGGGGAGTACGTCGCCGGGCTGTGCCGCGCCGACCCGCCGCCCGGCGTCCTGGCCTACGACGGGGACACCCCCGTCGGATGGGCCGCCGTCGCGCCCCGGGCCGAGACCTCCTACGCGCGCAGCCGGACCATCCCGCACGTCGACGACCTGCCCGTGTGGTCCCTGTGGTGCGTCCGCGTCCGCCCCGGCCACCGCAGGCAGGGCATCTCCCACGCCCTCATCGCCGGCGCGGTCGACTTCGCCCGCTCCCACGGCGCCCCGGCCGTCGAGGCGTACCCGCTGGACAACGGGGACGCCAGGGTCGACCTGACGATGGCCTACCCCGGACTGCGCAGGAACTTCGAGCGCGCGGGCTTCACACACGCCGCGGACACCACCTCCGTACTCGCCGGCCACCCGCGCATCGTGATGCGGCTGTCGACCTGAGGGCGTACAGGCGCACGGCAGCCCCCCGCGTCGTAACACAACCGCCCCCGCCCACCTGCCGGTTGTCATCCCCCGGAAACGCTCCGCCCGTACCGTCGCCTCATGGCGGACATATTCGACTCGTACACGCCTGCGGACGCCTGGGACGAGATGTTCGAGCGGCCCGGTACGGTGCGCGCGCCCTACGCCGGCGTCTTCGCCGGGCTGCAGCCGCTCGGCGCCGCGGACCTGCGCTACCGCGCGGAGCAGATGGCCCGCTCCTTCACCGACCGGGGCGTGACCTACGCCCACGAGGGCGAGGAGCGGCCCTTCCCTCTGGACCTGGTGCCCCGCATCCTCGACGCCCTGGAGTGGGACGCCCTGACCCGCGGGGTGCGCCAGCGCGTCCGCGCCCTGGAGGCGTACCTCGACGACGCCTACGGGCGCTGCCGCGTCTTCGAGGACGGCGTCGTCCCCTACCGGCTGCTGCTCTCCTCCCCGCACTACCACCGCGCCGCCCACGGCGTAGAGCCGCCCGCCGGGGTGCGCATCCACGTCTCCGGCATCGACCTGGTCCGCGACGAGGAGGGCGCCTTCCGGGTGCTGGAGGACAACGTCCGCGTCCCGTCCGGGGTCTCGTACGTCATCGAGAACCGCCGCGCGATGACGAGGGTCTTCCCCCACCTCTTCGCCGAAGCACCGGTACGCCCCGTCGACGAGTACCCCCAGCGCCTGCTGGCCGCCCTGCGCGCCTGCGCCCCCGACGGCGTCGCCGACCCGGAGGTCGTGGTCCTGACCCCCGGCGCCCGCAACGCCGCCTACTTCGAACACGCCCTGCTCGCCCGCCTGATGGGCGTCCAGCTGGTGGAGGGCCGCGACCTGGAGTGCGCCGGCAACCGGCTGTGGATGCGCACCACCCGGGGCCGCGCCCCCGTCCACGTGGTCTACCGGCGCCTGGACGACGACTACCTCGACCCGCTGCACTTCCGTCCCGACTCGGTGATCGGCTGCCCCGGCATCATGACCGCCGCCCGCGCCGGGAACGTCACCCTGGCCAACGCGGTGGGCAACGGCATCGCGGATGACAAGCTGCTCTACACCTACGTACCGGACCTGATCCGCTACTACCTGGCCGAGGAGCCCCTGCTGGCGAACGTGGAGTCCTACCGCCCCGAGGAGCCCGGCCAACTGGAAGCGATCCTCGATCAGTTGGACTCCCTGGTTCTCAAGCCCGTCGACGGCGCCGGCGGCACCGGCATCGTCATCGGCCCGCACGCCGACCGCCCCACCCTGGAGCGGCTGCGCGCCGCCATCGCCGCCGACCCGCGCGGCTGGATCGCCCAGCGCCCGGTCGCCCTGTCCACCTCGCCCACCCTCGCCGGCGACACCATCGCCCCGCGCCACATCGACCTGCGCCCCTTCGCCGTCAACGACGGCCGGGACGTCTGGCTGCTCCCCGGCGGCCTCACCCGCGTCGCCCTGGGGGAGGGCAACCTGGTGGTCAACTCCAGCCAGGGCGGCGGCTCCAAGGACACCTGGGTGCTGGGTGACGGCATCCCGCGCCCACCGGACCCCGCAGCCCTCGAACCGCAGCCCGTCCCAGCCCGCGAACTCCAGCCCGCCCCCCGCCAGTTCGGCCCCGCCGCCGCGCTCCAGCAGGCAGGGGCCCAGCAGTGAGCGGCGAGCGGATGCTCTCGCGGATAGCGGAGTCCCTCTTCTGGACCGGCCGCTACGTCGAGCGCGCCGACGACACCGCCCGCATCCTCGACGCGTACCTCCACCGCCTGCTGGAGGACCCGTGGAGCGACGAGGACGCCGCCTGCCGCTCCCTGCACGCCATCCTCGGCGCGCAGGTGGCCCAGGACACGCCCTGCGACGTCCAACAGGTCCTGGACCGACTGGCGTTCGACCGCCGCAGCGGCGGCTCCATCGCCGGCGCCCTCACCGCCGCGCGCGAGAACGCCCGCCTGGCCCGCGAGGTGGTCTCCACCGAGATGTGGGAGTGCCTCAACTCCACCTGGCACAGCCTGGACTCCTACGAGTCCACGGCGCGGCACGTGGGCCCGTACCGCTATCTGGAGCTGGTACGCCGCCGCGCCGCCCTCTTCTTCGGCCTGGTGGAGTCCACCCTCAGCCGCGACGACGGCTGGCGCTTCGTGGTGCTGGGCCGCAGCCTGGAGCGGGTGGACATGACGGCCCGGCTGCTGGCGGTACGGGTCCTGGCCGCCGTCCACGCCCCCGACTGGCCCACGCTGCTGGGGGCAGGCGGCGCCGACGAGTCGTTCCTGCGCCTGCGCCGCGGCTTCGGCGGCTCGGCGCAGGTGGCCGAGTTCCTGCTGCTGGAACGGGACTTCCCCCGCTCGGTGATGCACGCCCTGCTCACCGCCGAGCAGTGCCTGCTGGCGCTGGGCCGCCCCGGGCCCGACCACGGCGGGTACGGCAACCGCACGGACCCGGCGCTGGCGCCCATCGGCCGGATGCGCACCCGCCTGGAGTACCTCGACCCGGCCGACCTGGAGCGCGACCTGCCCGTACTGCTGCGGGAGGTCCAGGACGCCTGCACCCAGTCCGCCTCGGCCGTCGCCGAGCGGTTCTTCCCCTACGGCGGCCCCGTGGCCTGGGCATTGGAGGGCGCATGACCGAGCAGCCGAGACGCCGCCTGAAGATCAGCCACCGCACCCGGGCGGTGTACGAGGGAAGCGCCAACTCCTCGCACAACGAACTGCGGATGACCCCGCTGACCCTCCCCGGCCAGACCACGCTGGACTCGCGGATCACGATCACCCCGGCGACGTCGGTGTGGACGTACTGGGACTACTGGGGGACGCAGGTCACCACCTTCGACCTCGCCCAGCCGCACGGCGAACTGGCCATCGAGGCGCTCAGCCTGGTGGAGACCTCCGCCCCCGGGCCGCTGCCCGAGGACCCGGGCTGGGAGGCGGTGGAGGAGCGCCTGGACGCGGACCGGCTGTACGAGTACGTGCTGCCCACCCCCCGTACCGGCATCGCAGCCGCCCCGGTGGCGGCGGCCCGCGAGGCGTGCGCCCAACTCCCGCCCCAGCAGGCCGCGTTGGCAGTGGCGGAACTGGTGCGCGACCGGGTGGACTACCTCCCCGGCAGCACCGGCGTGCACACCGGCGCCCAGGACGCCTGGGACCAGCGCGCCGGCGTCTGCCAGGACCTCACCCACCTCACGATCGCCCTGCTGCGGCGCATCGGCCTGCCCAGCCGCTACGTCTCGGGCTACCTCCACCCCGCCCCCGACGCCCCCGCGCACACGGAGGTCGCCGGCCAGAGCCACGCCTGGCTCGAGTACTGGGCGGGCGACTGGATCGGCCACGACCCCACCAACCGCACCCGCCCCGGCGAATCCCACGTGGTGGTGGCCCGGGGCCGCGAGTACGGCGACGTGGTCCCCCACAAGGGCGTCTACCACGGCGCCCCCTCGGGGCCCCCGCAGGTGGAGGTGACGTTCACCCGGGTGCTGTGAACTGCTGGGCACGGACGGCCTCATGCACACCGAGTTCCGCAAGCGGGTACGCGGTCCCCTTCGGCTCCCAGGGATCGTCAGGGGATGCGCCAACCCCGGTCCGCGGAGAAGTGGCAGGGGAGCGGTCCCATCAACCCGCTGGTACGGAAGGGGAGTTCGCCCTCCCCGATGCGGGTGCGCTCGACCTGATCCCCCCGGCTCCACTCCACCTCCACGTACCACCGCACGTCCACGTCCGAGTCCACGCAGCCTTCGGACATCCCGCAGGCGTTCCACGGGAGCGGTCCGCCGCGCCCGACGACGTGGATACGGACGGCGCGTACCACCAGGGGAAGGCCGTCACGGGGTTCGAACACGACCTCCACGACGGTGCGCCCGCCGTGCACCGCCCCGTGGCTGCGTGCCCAGGAGGGGGCGTACGTACTGACGGGCGGCGGCGGACTCGCGGGCGCCTTCGGGCCAACGGGCGCGGCCGCAGGCGCTCTCGGGCCGCTCGGCTCGCGGCGCAGGGCGTCCGCGTACAGCCAGCGGCGGTGGAGCTCCAGCAGCTCCCCGGACGTGGCGCCGCACAGCCGGGCGAGGCGCTCGGCGGTCACGTACTCCAGGGGGACGGACTCGCCGCTGCAGTAGCGGTGCAGGGTGGAGGCGCTCAGGTGCAGCCGCGCGGCCAGCGCCCCGTAACTGAGTCCGGAGCGCTCCTTCACCTCCCGTACCAGCGCCGCGAACTCCTCCTTCGCACCACTCCTCATCCGGCTCTGCCTCCTGTTCCCCCGTCCCGGCGGGGCGTTCCAGGGCGGGGCGCTTCCCCCTGGTGGGAGGGGCGAATCCGTTCCACCCTCCCGTATCGACGTGTCGGACTTGCGGTTGGTTGCGGTAGTTCGCAAGGTTGTGGGGGAGAAGGCGTCGGACGGACAACGACCCGGCGCCCACGGGCGGTTGCACGAACGGGGGAAGCACATGTACGGCAGGAAGCGGATCGGCGCGGCGGCAGCGGCGGCGCTGGGGGTGGCGGCGCTCGCGGTCGGGGCGACGCAGCAGGGGGCGGTGGCGAAGGAGCCGGCGAAGGCGGCAGTGAAGGGGAGCCCCCACCACACGGGCACGCCCACGTTCCTTGAGCCCGGGGAGCTGCCCCCGTACGCCTACTCCCCGTGGTACGCGGGCCCGGTGACGGCGGGGCTGCCGGAGTACGGGGTGTTCTGCGCACAGGACGGCGTGCTGCCCCAACGGGGCACTTCCCACCGTGAGTTCGGCACCGAGATGGACACGGGGGCGCTGCAGGTGGTGGTCACCACGCGCAGCACGGACGCGGCCAAGCGGCTGGCGGCCCGCCTGGCGGCCTCGATCCGGAACTGCGCCGCGACCTTCGAACGGCAGATCCCCGGCGCGTGGGCCGACTGGAAGGACCTCGGCCCGGTCGAGGCGGAGGACGGCGCCTGGACGGCGGCGGTGGCGACCTCGGTGCCGGAGTCGGAGAACGGCATCGCGCTGTTCGGCGTGGGCCGCGACGGCGCGACGGTCACCCTCGTGCGGTGGAGCCAGATGGGCGGCTTCGCGGACGCCCCGGAAGCCGCGTTCAAGCAGACCACCGCCACCGCGGTGAACAAGCTCTACAACTGAGAGCAGCACCCCGGCGGCCGCCACCCGTGACCGGCGGACCGGGCGCCGCCTGGCGAACCGCCAGGAACGACGGCGGGTTGCTGACGCGGTCCTGTTCCCAGTCCGCACCCAAACCTTCGAACAGGACCGCGTCACACCGCCGCAAGCCCCGATCGACGGGATATGACCGAGCACTGCCCCAAGTCGCCTCTACCGCTGCCGCGTTCGAATCGGCATACTCCCCTTTCATGAGCATTTACGATTCGATCGGTGGCGCCGCGGCCGTGGACGCCGCGGTGGAGGACTTCTACCTCCGCGTCCTGGACGACCCCGAACTGGCGCCCTACTTCACGGGCGTCGACGTCCGCCGACTCAAGGGCCACCAGCGCGCCTTCATCGGCGCGGCGCTGGGCGGACCCGAGGCGTACGAGGGCCGCGGCATGGGCGAGGCGCACGCGCGGCTGGGCATCACCCCGGAGCACTTCGACCGCGTGGTCGGCCACCTGGTGGCCACCCTCGCCGCGCTGGGCGTACCGCAGGAGACGATCGGCGAGATAGGCACCGCCCTCGCCCCCCTCCAGGCGGACATCGCCCCGGGAGCGTCCTGAGGCCAGAATTCAGATCCACGGTGATGCGGGATTCCCGGCGGGGCGGGGGAACGGGCCGTAGGACCGCGGGGGATGCGAGCGGCCGTCGAGGGATGCGACCGTCGCACGCGACCACACCCTGGAGCTCTTCGCCCGCGGACGCTGTCAGCCGGGTATCGGCCACAGGCGGACGGTCTTGTCCCGGCCGGCGCTGGCGAGGACGCTCCCGTCGGGGCTGAAGGCCACCGAGTTGACCGCCTGGGTGTGGTCGGCGAGGGTGGCGACGGCCTTCCCGGTCGCGACGTCCCACAAGCGGACGGCCTTGTCCTGCTTGCTGGCACTGGCGAACTTTCTTCCCCCAGGGCCGAAGGCCACCGAGTTGACCGAGTCGGTGTGGCCGGTGAGGGTGGCGACGGGCTTTCCGGTAGCGGCGTCCCACAGGCGGACGGCCCTGTCTCCCCAACTGGCGCTGGCGAGGGTCCTTCCGTCGGGGCTGAAGGCGACCGAGTTGACCGAGTTGGTGTGGCCGATGAGGGTGGCAGCGGGCTTTCGGGCCGCGACGTCCCACAGGCGGACGGTCCTGTCCCAGCTCGCGCTGGCGAGGGTCCGGCCGTCGGGACTGAACGCGACCGAGAACACCGCTTTGCTGTGGCCCGTGAGGGTGGCGACGGGCTTTCCGGTCGCGATGTCCCACAGGCGGACGGTCCTGTCCCAGCTCGCGCTGGCGAGGGTCCGGCCGTCGGGACTGAACGCGACCGAATTGACCAGATTGGTATGTTTTTGAAGAGTCTTGGCGGTGATGGTGTCGGAAGTTATCTCGCCCGCGATATTCCACAGGAGGACGGTCTTGTCGTCGCTCGCGCTGGCGAGAAGGCTCCCGTCGGGGCTGAAGGCCACCGAGTTGACCGGGCCGGTATGGCCGATGACGATGAATTCGGCCGTGCCGGCCGCGATATTCCACAGGCGGATGCTCTTGTCGTCGCTCGCGCTGGCGAGAAGGCTCCCGTCGGGGCTGAAGGCCACCGAGTTGACCGGGCCGGTATGGCCGATGACGATGAATTCGGCCGTGCCGGCCGCGATATTCCACAGGCGGATGCTCTTGTCGTCGCTCGCGCTGGCGAGAAGGCTCCCGTCGGGGCTGAAGGCCACCGAATTGACCGGGCCGGTATGGCCGATCAGGGTGACGGTTTTCGACGCGGTGGATTCGGGGCGGGCCCGCTGCGAACCGGATCGGGATGAGCGGACGGTCGCCGGGTGCGTGTCGCTGCGGCGGGTCTGCGTGTGGAACGGGGCGCGGGCCGAGGGGAGGAGTGCGGCCAGGGCGCGGGTGGCGTCCTCCGAAGTGACGCGTTGGGCAGGGTCCTTGGTGAGTAGTTCGGCCAGGACGGAGGTCAGGGCGCCTGCGTGATCGGCGGGGCGGGGGTCCTGGGTGAGGATGGCAAGGCAGAGGGAGGTGAACGTGGGTCCAGTGAACGGCGGTTGCCCCTCGACGGCGGTGTAGAGGGTCGCACCAAGGGACCACAGGTCTCCGGCGGCGGTGGCGGGCTTGCCTTCGAGCTGCTCGGGTGCCATGTAGACGGGGGTGCCCAGAATTGTTCCGGTGCTGGTCAACGCCATGGTGGCATCGGACAGACTGGCGATCCCGAAATCGGTGAGAACGATCCGCCCGTTGGCGAGAAGAATGTTGTCGGGCTTGAGGTCCCGGTGTACGACTCCGGCAGCATGCGCCGCCTGAAGGGCGCCGAGGACCGCGATGCCGATTTCCACCACACGCTGCAGGGGGAGACGCCCCTGCTCCCGAATGGCGGTGGCCAGCGGCCGGCCGGAAATGAACTCCATGACGATGGTGGGAGCGCCCTGGTGCTTCGCCACATCGTGCACAGTGACGATTCCGGGATGATTGAGCCGGGCCGCCGCACGAGCCTCGCGTACCACACGCCGGAAGAGGACTTCCTGCTGCCCGCTGTCGAGCCCGGGTGGAAACAGGATCTCCTTTATGGCGACCTCGCGGTCGAGGGTTTCGTCGAGGCCGCGCCATACACGACCCATGCCACCCTGACCGACCGGCTCAACCAGTCGGTAACGGCCACCTATCAGTTCCCCGGATTCGGTCACGGGCGACACGATAGGGCTGGGTGCGGGGAGGCGGCCGGTCCTTCGCCGAACCGTGATGACGGGCCTTCGACGTCGGCCCGGACCCTTCGGCGGGGGCGCCGTGCTTGAGGGCGAGTGCGCACCGCCTGATCGAGCTCGGGGTGGTGCGCGTGCGTCTGCTGCGCGTCGGCGATTGGCGGGGCGCGTCTATCGTGATGCGTCGCACGGGAGGTCCCGGCTAACCTCCCCGGTATGCCCGTGGAGATGAACGACACCGTACGGACCCTGCTGGACGCCCCGTACCCCGCCGTGCTGTCCACCCTCAACCCCGACGGTGGCCCGCAGAGTTCGGTGGTGTGGGTGAGCCGGGACGGCGGTGAGCTGCTCGTCTCCACCGAGCAGGGCAGGCGCAAGGAGCGCAACATGCTCCGCGACCCACGCGTCAGCGTGACCGTCTTCGACCTCGCCGACCCGCAGTTGTACGTCGAGATCCGCGGCACGGCCACCGTCACGGAGGACACCGGCCGCGCGGTGGCCGTCCGTATCGCGGAGGAGTACATCGGCCCGGGCGCCGGCAAGGACTACCTGGAGGCCCCGCCGGAAGAGGTCCGCGTGGTCGTCCGCATCACCCCGACGAAGATCCTCGGCAACGCCGCGAAGGCCGTCTAGCCGCCGCCGGCGAAACGCCTTCGCGGATTGTCAGTGGCGGCTGCGAGGATCGCCTCCATGAACACGAACGATACGAAGGACCCGCTCCAGGCGCGTACGCGGGAGGACCTCGCGGCCCTCGTCGCAGCCGGTGCGCGGCCCAAGTGGCTGATGTTCTGGGGGCATCGGCCGCAGCCCGACGGCTCGATCGGCCCGGGCGCGCTCAGCCAGTGGTGGCCCTCCCCGTTCACCGTGGCCGCAGTGGAGTACGCGAGCGCCGAGCACTGGATGATGGCGGGGAAGGCCCGGCTGTTCGGCGACGAGGCGTCGCTCGCGGCGATCCTGGCGGCCCGCACCCCCGCGGAGGCCAAGGCCCTGGGGCGTCTCGTCCAGCCCTTCGACGAGGCGCGCTGGAGCGCCGCCCGCTTCGAGCTGGTCGTCGAGGGCAGCGTCGCCAAGTTCGCCCAGGACCCGGCCCTGCGCGCGTACCTCCTCGGCACGGCGAACCGGGTGCTGGTCGAGGCCAGCCCCCGCGACCGAATATGGGGCATAGGACTGGGCGCCGCGAACGACCACGCCACCGACCCCACCCGCTGGCGCGGCCGCAACCTCCTCGGCTTCGCCCTGATGGAGGCCCGCGCCCGGCTGACCGCCACCCCCGAAAAGCACATGTGAGCACACCCCGCCCCCGGTTATCCTGCCCCTCCTCAAGCGGCCAGGGAGGCCCCACCATGAGCAGTGCCACATCGCCCCTGCCCGAGCGCATCGAGCTCGCGGGGGAGGGGCTCGTCCTGCGGGACTGGGCGGAGGGGGATCTGGCCGTGATGCCGGAGCTGTTCGACCATCCCGACATCGCGTACTGGACGCCCATCGTCTCGCCCTTCGACGAGGCGGCGGCCCGTACCCGGCTGGACCGGTCCCGGCAGCTGCGCAAGGAGGGCGTCACCATCCTGCTCGCCGTCACCGTCGACGGCGGCGCACCGCTGGGCGAGGTGATGCTGCGGCGCGCCCCCGAGGGCACGGAGATCGGCTACGCGATCGGTCCGGCGCACCGCGGCCAGGGGCTGGCGGCGCGGGCGGTGCGGGTGATGGCCGCGTACGCCTTCGAGCAGTGGGGTGTGGAGCGGGTGATCCTGGAGCTGGAGGCCGAGAACGCCGCCAGCGTCGCGGTGGCCGCGAAGGCGGGCTTCGGCCTGCTGGACGTGCCGCCGATCACGGGTGAGGAGAAGGGACGCCCCTTCACCCTGCAGACCTGGGGCCTGGACCGCCCCTGAGCCGACCCGCACGGGGGCGCGGACGGGGGCGTCAACTCCGCTGCGGCCGTTGGGAGTTCGGTCATGCGCCCGACGCCCGCGGTCTACCTGGAAACCGCCCGCCCTTGCTTTGATGTGCGCGGTGCGCGGCGTCCCGGGAGGGGCGCCACCGCATGCCCCGCAGCCGGGCGCTAGTCCCGCCCCGGCTTCGTCCCCCACGAACGGGAGTTCCTGTGCCGCGTCCCCCGCTCAGCCGCGCCTGCGTCACGACCGCCGCCGCCCTCGCCCTCACCGCCAGTACGCTCGGCGCCGCGAGCGCCGCGCCGGCCCCCGCCTTGCCCAACCTGAGCGTCCTCACGTACAACACGTTCCTGATGAGCACGACGCTCTACCCCAACTGGGGCCAGGCCCACCGCGCTTCGGCGATCCCGGCCGCCGGATTCTTCCAGGGCCACGACGTGGTCGTACTGCAGGAGGCATTCGACAACGCCACCTCCGACGCGCTCAAGAGCCGGGCCGCCGCGGCCTACCCGTACCAGACGCCGGTGGTCGGCCGCGGCAGGACCGGCTGGGACGCCACTTCCGGGGCGTACTCCTCCTTCACCCCGGAGGACGGCGGGGTGACGCTGCTGAGCAAGTGGCCGATCCTGCGCAAGGAGCAGTACGTCTACAAGAACGCCTGCGGCGCCGACTGGTACTCCAACAAGGGCTTCGTCTACGCCGTGTTGAACGTCAACGGCACCAGGGTCCACGTGGTCGGCACGCACGCCCAGTCCACCGACCCCGGCTGCGCCCCCGGCGAGGCGGCGCAGGACCGGGCACGCCAGTTCAAGGAGCTCGACGCCTTCCTGGACGCCAGGAGCATCCCGGCCGCCGAGGAGGTCATCGTCACCGGCGACCTGAACGTCGACTCCCACAGCTCCGAGTACGCCGCCCTGCTCGCCAACGCCGGCCTGGCGCCCGCTGATTCACGCACCGGCCACCCGTACTCCTTCGACACGGCGGAGAACTCGATCGCCGCGGACCGCTACCCCGACGACCCGCGCGAGGACCTCGACCACGTACTGTTCCGCGCGGGCAATGCCAAGCCGTCTGGCTGGAACAACGAGGTCCTCAAGGAGACCTCACCGCCGTGGACGGTCTCCAGCGGGGGCACCGCGTACACCTACACCAACCTGTCGGACCACTACCCGGTGATCGGGTCGGCGGGGTAGCCGAGGCGCGAAAATCGCCGAGCCGCACAGCAGCATCCGCATGCGGCTTTCCCGGACCTGGAAGCGATCCGTCTCGCGCTGGATGAGTGAGGGCAGTTCGGGAGCGGCCTTGGCCAGGTAGGGGAACTCGTCGATCACGATGAGGAGGGGACTTTCGCCCCGGTCGGGTGCGGCCAGGGCGAAGAGGGAGGAGACCGCGTCGTCCCAGGTGCCGAAGGAGAACGGTGCCGGGGCGCCGGCGTGACGGGCCAGCGCCGCGCCGAACTGGCGCAGCGACTCATCCGCGGTCGCGGCGGTGGCCCCGAAGTAGAAGCCGCCCCGCGCTTCGGTGAGGGCGCGCAGCAGGTACGTCTTCCCCATCCGCCGCCCGCTGACCACGCCGAGCATCGCGTGGGGGGTGGGTCGGTCGACGAAGGTGTTCAGGCCGGTCCACTCGGCCTCGCGGTGGAAGAGGTGGGACGGCTTTAGAGGGCGGCGGTCGTTGGCAGGGGCCAGCGGGAGCGCTCCAGGGCCGTGACTCGTGCGTCCAGTTCTTCGACCGTCTTGTCGATCTGGTCGGAGCGCTGGACGAGCAGGGTCAGTTGGCCGTCGATGCGGGCTAGCCCGACTGCGAGGGCGCGGCGGAGTTCGGCGAGCTCCAGGGCGATCTCTCCGTCGGGCATCGGGGCCTTCGCTTCCTGTGGTTCGGGGGGCCGGTTTAGAGGGCGGCGGTCGTTGGCAGGGGCCAGCGGGAGCGCTCCAGGGCCGTGACTCGTGCGTCCAGTTCTTCGACCGTCTTGTCGATCTGGTCGGAGCGCTGGACGAGCAGGGTCAGTTGGCCGTCGATGCGGGCTAGCCCGACTGCGAGGGCGCGGCGGAGTTCGGCGAGCTCCAGGGCGATCTCTCCGTCGGGCATCGGGGCCTTCGCTTCCTGTGGTTCGGGGGGCCGGGTGGCGGGCTACGGCGTCAGCGTGCGTTGGTGCGGACGCCCGCCTTGTGGGCCGGGTGTGGGGTGCCCTGGAGGCCCGGGACGCACTGCTTGTCTCCTGGGCCCGGCTGGGTGGCGGAGGCCGAGGTCGTTGCCGTCAGCAGGGCGACTGCGGCGAGCGCGGCCGCGGTGAGGATGGTGCGGAGGTTCATCAGAGAAGTTCCTTCGGTGGGTTACGGGTGGATGGGGTCGCTCGTGGCCGGGAGCCACGAAGCCGTGGTGCTGCGGCCGATCAGGGTGCCGACGGCTCCCTTGACGACCGTGAGGCCGGCCGGAATCGCGGCGACGGCCGCCGACTGGAGCGCGGTCAGGTCGACGAGGTCGGTGGCGCCGACGGTCAGGAGGAGGCCGAGGAAGGCTTCGAGGTAGGTGAGGGTGGCTCGTTCGGTGCTGTCGGCCAGCAGGCGCGGCTTCGTACGGGGCATGGAACTTCCTTCGGAATAGCGGGGGTTATGGCTGCGGGACGTGGAGCTTGGCCCAGCTGGTGGGGCCCGGGATGCCGTCCGCGTCCGCACCGGAGTAGCCGAGCTTGCGCTGCCAGGCGGCGTAGGAGCAGCGGTCGGCGTCGGTCCAGCGGGGGCTTGGGCCGCTGCGGTAGCGGCCGCAGCCCCCGGCGACGAGGCGCTTGCCCATCGCGGTGACGAGCGGCGAACTGCGGCCCGTACGGAAGTCGGCCATGTCGATGCCGGCGGGGTCGGGCCTGCCGGGCTGCCACTCCTTGTGGGCGATCACCGAGCGCTCGCTCCGGCCGTGGGCGCGGCAGAGCGCGGCGCTGACGGCGTGCGTCGCCTTGAGCTGGGCGTCGGTCCACTTCTGGCCGCCGCCGGTGTTGATGCACTCGAAGCCGTAGAAGTGGCGGTTGCCGTCGGTGTCGGCCTCGTTGTCGGGCGGGAGCGGTTTCTCCGCGATGACCGCGGCGAGGACGTCGCCGTCGCCGGCTCCGGCGTGGTTCGTACGCCCGTAGCCGACGAGGTGGACGGTGCCGGCGCGGTCGACGACGCCGTGGCAGAGGGGGCCGGGGAGGTCGGGGTAGCCGGTGCGGCAGAAGTCGACCATGCCGGCCTCGGTGGCGTACGGGCCGGTGTGGTGGACCATGACGCCGTGGACGGGGCCCCAGGGGCCCTTGTGGTCGCGGTTGTGGGTTCGCCAGCTGCCGTGGGTGACGACGCGCACGCCGGAGGACTTCAGGACGGACAGGAACTGATCAGCGGACAGTGGCTGCGCCACGAGCGCCGCGCTTTCTCCCCGCGCCCCGCCGGTACTTCGGCTGCCGGCCAGGAGCGACCTGGCGGTCCCTCGGGCCGAGCGCCTCGGGGGCGGGCGGCGAGCTGTGCTGCGGAGGGTCGCTGTGATCCAGTCTATGGGGTGCGTCGGGCGTTGCGCAGGGCGTGGTTCGTGATCGGAAGCAGGCCACTCGGCGGGAGCTGTGCTCCTCATGAGGGGGGTGACGTTGCCTGCTCGTCCTGGCAGCATGCGCGCATGAACTTCGAGCTTGTCCCGCCGCATGGTGTCGGCCCGTTGCGAATCGGGATGTCGCGCCGGGATGCGGACATCGCCTTGGAGTCACTGCGAGACCTACGGGACATCTCGACGTCCGACAAGGCGGGGCAACATGTCTTCCGGCCGAGCGGCCTGATGATCAGCATCGGGTGCATGCGCGATCAGTTGGAGCATGTGGAGCTCGGGCGTCCGTCCGATGCCAGCGACGTGGTCTGCTTCCGCGGCATCGACGTCTTCGGACTGCCGGCCCGCGAGGTCGTGCGGCAGCTGTCCGAAGTCGTGGCCGTCGTCCCCGCTGAGGACGATCCGGCGTCGTTCGTCGCGTCGGATCTGCTGCTCAGCTTCTGGCGTGCGTTCGAGGGCGACGACGACCCGGACGACGTGCAGGGCTACTACTTCAATGCGGTACTCCTCGCACGGCCGGGCTACTACGACGGTCCCGGCGGTTGCTGAGTCGGTTCGTGCAGCGTGTCTCCGCACCACTGGCACAGCTACCTGAACTGCGAACAGCAGCGGCCTACCCGTCTACGCTCTCGGCATGCAGCGCAGCGACGTCACGCGGGAAGACGGCACGTGGTTGGGGCTCTCCCTGGAGGCGGAGGGGCGGCGCGAGCCGGGGTTGTGCGTGTTCACGGCCGGGCGGCGGCTCGTGATCGCTCAGCAGTCGCGGCCGGTGCTGTTGGCCCTTGTCGACAGGCATCTGCAGGGCGTGGACTTCTGGCGTACTGATGAGTACCGCTCCGTTGCGCCGCCGTTGCGGGCCGATACCGCGCGGGCCCTGGCGGGGAGCCCCGTGCGGTGGGCTCGTCGCTTCGCGGAGTATCTCGGCGAAGCGGCCGGCGGTCCGCTGCATGACGGACGCTGGCTGCTCTCGTTCGAGAGCCCGCTCCTGCGCTGGCGGCATGCCGGCACCTCGCACGCCGCGTACTGGGAGGAGATGCTCGTCGAGGGGCATCCGGACGGATACCTCGACTGGCACCTCCATTCCTGCGGTTGGGAGGTGCTCGCGCTGCGGCCCGTGCCCGACGCCGCCGACAGCCGGGTGAAGGCGTACCGCAAGCAGGCGCGGGACGGGACGCTGCCGCCGGTGCTGCTGTGGTGGGTCAGCGGGCTGGACTGCCACGTGATCCTGGACGGCCACGCCCGCCTTGCCGCTGCCGTGGCCGAGGACATCGAGCCCCCGCTCCTGCATCTGCACCGCACCACGCCGCGCGACGACCTCGACGCGGGGACCGCCGAAGCCGTGGCCCTCTATGAGGACGAACTCGCACGCTTCGCACGACTGCGCGAAACCCACGGCCCCACCGTCCCGGACGGTACGGCCACCGCCGGCCCGCAGCTTGCCCGGCGCCTGCACGACCTGACCGTGTGGGAGCAGCCGACGTGGGCGTGGCCGCTGCCGGGTGGAGAGGAGGCGTGGCAGCGCGTCGCGGAGGGGGTCACGGGCGGGCGGAGCTGGCCCCGGGGCTGAGCTGCGGGCCCCACTGTCAGTGGCTCGTGCCAGGGTTGCCCCATGAATCCTTATGGAGTGGTCGAGGCGTTGTGGGGTCGGATCCAGGCGCGTGATTGGTCGGCCGTCGCCGATCTGGTCGCGGAGGACGTCGTGGTGGAGTGGCCGATCAGCGCGGAGCGCATAGTCGGCAGCAGGAACTTCGTCGCGGTGAACAGCGAGTATCCGGAAGGCTGGTCGATTCGGGTACTGCGGATCGTGGCCGACGGCGACGAGGTGGTCTCCGAGGTCGAGGTGCCGCATGACGAGCTCGGCGTGTTCCGCGCGGCCTCGTTCTGGACCGTCCGGCAGGGGCGGATCGTGCGCGGCCGGGAGTACTGGACGAGCGTGGGGGCCGATCCGCGCCCGGAGTGGCGGGCGGCTCTGGCTGAGCCCATGTGAAGCTGCTGCCGGAGCGATGTCCGGCTCACGCCTGGTGGGTGGGGACGCTCGCGCGGGCGAGGACGGACAGCTCGGACGGGGGGAGCGCGTCGGTACGTTCCCACTGCGCGGGGTCGATCGTTTCCCGCTGCCGGGCGTAATCGATCGGCTGGAGGCGGTGCTCAAGCAGGAGGGCGTCCATCTGCTCGATGCTGAGGAAGGTCTGCCAGGGCTCGCCCTGCTCTGCCGCCGCCGCCATGACCAGCTCCGCGTACGACTGGCCCGCCTCGTCGCGCAGTCCGGCCGGGAGGAGGTGCTCCACGATGAGCTCCGTGCCGGGTGCGAAGCCGCTGACGACGGCCAGGGTCTGCCCGATCGCCTCCGGGGTCAGGTACATCGTTACCCCGAGCCAGCTGACCAGTGCGGGCCGGCCCAGGTCGAAGCCGGCCCGCACGAGGTGCCCGGTGAGGGAGCGGGCGGACTCCTTCTCGAAGTCGACCGGGACGAAGAAGGCGGACGGCGGCACCGTCGTCCCCGTCTCGGCCAGCAGTGTCCGCTTCCAGTGCTGGGTCAGGGGCTTGTCCACCTCGAAGACCCGTACATCGGCGGCCAGTTGTGAGCGGTAGGCGAAGGAGTCGAGCCCCGCGCCGAGGATCACGTACTGGTCGACACCCCGGCCGGCCAGCTCGGCCAGTCGGTCCTCGGTGTAGCGGCTGCGGATACGGTCCCCGCGGGAATCCTCATCGGTCGCATTCCAACCACGGGAGTGCTGCCGACGCCTTCCCTCACCCCAACCCTCCGGCCGTCCCCCGGGTCAACCCCCGTGCCTGCGCCCCGTACACCGCCAACTGCCGTAGCTCCTCGAACGCCTTCAGGTACAGCGCGATCTCCGACGGCTGCGTGACGTTCACCTGCGCCATCAGGAGTTCCGCCGACACCAGCGTGTCGTCGTAGGCGTGGGAGGTCTCCAGTGGGCGGGTGGGGCGGGCCGGGGTGTCGGCCGGGATGATGCCCAGGGGGACCTGGGGGAGTGCGCCCGCGGTGAGGAGGCGGCCGAGTTGGGCTGCCATCACCTCCGCGTCACCGACGCGCTCCTTGCCGCGCACGTCGACGAGCACTACTGACAGTGCCCGGCCTGGCGCCGACACGACCCGGGACGGGACACCCCTCAGGCGCGGTCCGCGCCGTCACCCGTTCTCCGATCCGCGCGCAGGCGGCGATCGAACGGGAGGGGTGACGGGGCGGCCTCGGTCGTCCGTTACTCGTTGAACTCGCCGGAGTGCGTGCACGGGCCGTTGCCGGTGACCGTGCTCTCGAACGGGTTCGTCGGGTAGCGCCCCCAGCAGATCGTCATGACGTACGAGCCGCCGTTGCCGATGTTGTGCGGTGTCTTGTCGCAGCCGCTGTCGCCGCCGTCCGAGAGCGTCATGACGCGCTGGTAGCCGTCGGTGTAGATGTACGAGTTGTACCAGAGGGCGCCGTAAACGCCCTTGCCGTCCGCGAGGTTGTCACATATCTGGAAGACGTCGCCGTCGTCGATGAAGGTCATGCTGCCCTCGACGATCGAGATCGTCTTGTTCGACAGGGTCGCGTAGTCCTCCCCGGCCTCAAGGGCTGCGGCTGGGGAGATCGACGCACCGAGCAGGGCGATGGCGGCGGTGCCGGCGGCGGCGGTGCGGGTCAACGCGGACATGGGATGCTCCTCACCTCTCCGGCGGTCCACGCTTGTCGTGGACACGGGGTCCGGGGGTAGCGGGAGGAAGGCTTCCACTTCTTGATCGACTCGACCACCGGGTCGACGCATGTGTGACCGCCGTCACGATCGGCCCGGATCGCCGGTCGCGCCGGGGGTGGCGCTGCGCACCGTCGACCTGATCCGCGGCCAGGGCTTCGAGCCGAGCGGGGAACTGCGGTCGGTGGACAGCGCGGACCGCTCGCCGTGCGACGGCAAGGCCCCCGACTCCCACTGAACCGCTCTGCCCTGGGCCCCTGCCCGCACCCCGCACCGGGGCCGCGCGGCGGGGTCCTCCCCACGCCCGAAAGACACGAGATCGCGCCAGTGCCGCATGCCACTCCCAGGGTCTCGTAGCGGGAGCGGAGCCTAACCGGTCGCGGGGCGGGCGACGTCTGCCGGGACGAGCGAGATCAGCCCCTCTGGCTGTCTGGCGTGCGCCGGGCAGTCAAGGGTTGCTCTACCTGGTCTGCGGACGGCGTCGTACCAGTCGCGGACACGGGGCGTCAGTGCGGATCCGTGCCACAGCGGGTCGGCATGAGGCGGCCGGCGCGAGACGTCGGACGTGTGTTCTAGTGCAGAATGCGCGGATGGTCATCATCGACACCTCCGGCCGGTCGCGCCGCCAGAACCGGGCCGGGATCTACGCTTCCGCGATCCTCGGCTGCCTGGCGCTTGCCGTGGCGGCGCTGCTCCTGCTGATCGTGGCCCCCGTCCAGCTTGACGAGGGCCGGGACTTCGATGCCGCGCGGCCGTGTACGGCGCAGGGCGGCGATGACTGTCTGCGCTCCGTCCGGGCGACCGTCGCCGAGATCGCCACTCACCGTAATCGGAAAGGAAGCGGCTCCTATCGGCTCATCTTGATCCAGCGGGACGGAAAACGGGCGGATGTCGCCTTCTCGGGCAGCCCGGAGGCGGCCCCGACCGTCTCGGTCGGGCGGGACATCGCGGTGACCTACTGGCGCGGACAGGTCAGGTTCGCCGACTACCCGAGCGGCCGCAAGTACTCCCGGGCGGATCCGCGCGACGACTACAGGGCGCCGATGGCCTGGGGGCTGCCGGCCGGGATCATGGGTTTGTTCGGGATGTGGAGCTGGCTCTGGTGGGCCAAGCTCTCCCACCTGTCCCGGCTTCGGTACCCCTGGCAGCTCTGGGTACCCGTGTCCGGCTGCCTTACGGTCGCGAGCATCGCCGGCGTGGCGGCGATGACGGCCGGCAGCATGGGGGCGGCACTGCGCGTCACCGGTGGCGGCGCCCTCGTGGTGTTCGCGGTCACCCTGGTGCTCGGACTGATCGCCTGGCGGCGGCAGCGTGGGGACGACACGGTGGCCCAGCGTGGGGACGACACGGTGGCCGTGGAGCCGCTGGCGCCCACCGCGGAACAGGTCATTCAGGGCGTGGTGCGGGGCGAGGTCTCGTACGCCAACCACGGCGTAGCGCTCATCGCCGCCCCCGGGTCTCTGGCCGTGTCGACCGGCCTGACCGGAGGCTCCCGCCGCGAGCTTCCTTCCAGTCTCACCCCGCTCAGGGTCCGCCCCGAGTACTGGACGGACCCGGGTGGCAGCCTGGCCTCCAAGGAGACGAAACCGCTGGTCCTGGAATGCGAGGACAACGGCGTGCCGGTGTTCATTACGGCCGACCGCAAGGACCTCCCGCTGATACTCGGCGCCTTGGAGAGCCGTACGGTGTCCACCACCGCAGCGCCAGCCAGACCGGCTCCGACGCCGTGACCTCATCAGCCGCGATCAAGGTCATCCCGATTTGGAGGCGGCCAGGAAAAGTGGTCGTCCGTGCCTTCGGGAGGGACCTATGGTGCGGCGATGGGGAGTAGTCGCAGGATCCGCCGTATGGTTGTGGACGGCACGGTGTACGGCTGGTGTTTCGCGCACCGGCATGATCGGGTGCGGGGCTACCCGGGCTGCAGCAGCACCGTAACGCTGTGGCGCCCCGGAGGGAGGGCCCGGCTGCGCCTGGTGTTCCAGCCGGGTCCTGATCGCGTTATCGCGGACGGGTACTTCGATGAGGGCGCGGCGGGGCGTCTGTCGGACCGGGCGTATCTGAACCTGCATGAGCCAGGCAGCGTCAGGGCGTTGCTGGACGAGGCCCTGGTCCGGGGGCTGTTTCCTGAGAAGGAGACAGTGGAGGTGGACGGCTGGCCACTGTTCGACGCCGTGATGCCCGCAAGTACCGCTGGACGGCAGGCGTCCACCGACCGACAGCTCGATGATCATTAAGGCCGCGGTCCTTACGCCGGGTTTCCCGTCAACTGGTGCTGGTCATGGACGCATCCCCCGCGGTGGAGCCACTCCCTGGCTGCGTTTGCCAGCTACGCCCGGGAGTGAAGTCGGTGCCCCTGGCCGCCCGGCGTGCACCGGGCGGCCGGGGGTTGCTCTGCCTGGTTCACGGGCGGGACCCGTATCAGGCGTGGTGGGTGCGGTTGGTGGAGCGGGCGTCAGTGCAGGTCCGAGCCGCAGTTGGACGGTCCAGAGCAAGCCTGGAAGTAGATGGTCTTCAGTCCCGTGAAGGTGGTGATGTCCTTCTCGCCCTTCACGACGTTGCTCGACGCCCCGGCGATCGCGTACCAGCCGTCACCCCCGTTGGCCTCCACCCGCATGGTTCCGTTGGTGCTCGAGGAGTCGTACATCCAGACGGTGATCACACCGTTGTAGGCGCCCTTGCCGTCGGACACCCACTCCCAGCAGACGTCCGCGCCGGCCATCATGTCCGCCGTGCCGACCCACCCGCACTTGCTTCCTGCCGCGTGGGCCGGCGCCGCGCCCGCGATGCCGAGGCCGCCAGCGACGATGGCGGCGGATGCCATGGTGGCGAAGGTCTTCTTGAGGTTCATGCCTGGGACCTCTCTCACAGCCTGAGCGCCCCTCACGGGCGCCAGGCAGTTGACGACTGTCGCGTCGAGGATCGCAAGGCTCCTGTCGAGCGCGAATCAACCCACCGCCCGAGGAGGGGTAAACCCTCGCCGTATGCGCAGGTCAACCAGCGATTTAGTTCTTACCGGGCAGCGAACGCGGCGGCAACGGCAGAGATCGACTTAGTGAACTCCGTACCCACGGACCGCCAAAGACGCGAGACGTGGCGACTCGCTCGATGCGTCGTCTGCAGCATCTACCGTCGCCCTGCCAGTCGGCCGCCCTGCGCCAGCCTCGGAGTCGTGCCCCCTCCCCCGTCCATCAGCAGGTCCGTCAGCGCCCATATCGCCGAGTCCAGCAGGTCCGGAGAGCGTGCCTCCGGGTCCGCCGCGCCGACGTACGTCGTCATCTGCTCCTCCAGTGCCGTGAACGTCCGTAGCGGGCCCGCGTGGCTGACGCGGGACTGCTCGTACAGCATCGCCACCGGCGCTGCCCTCGCCCGCTTTCCCCGCGTCGCGTGGACCAGTCGGCACGGCACGTGTGGCGCCACCTCCGCCAGCAACGCCGGCAGGTACTCGCCGCCGTTGTTCGCCTCGATGACCACGTAGTCCGCCTGGTGCTCGCGGTACAGGTCGGCCGCGCGGCGCATCGCAGCGGTCGGGGTACGGCGGGCCTGCTCGGTATGCAGGACGTAGCCGCGGGGGCGGCGGTCGCCGTACATCGCCTCCAGCGGGTACGAGCGTCTCGCCACCGTGAACGCCGTCAGGTCCGCAGTCTCGCCCGCCGTGACCGCCGGGTCGACGGCCACGACCACCCGTTCCAGCGGCGGTACGGACCCGCGCGCGAGGCGGAAGCCCTCCACCTCGAACATCCACTGCTTCCACAGTGCGCCCTCGATGTCCTCCAGCAGCACCCCGTCCAGCTCCTGCCGACCCAGCCGCGTGCCGCCGTACTGCGCGTCCAGCTCCGCCAGCGCGGCGGGGAAGAGGTTCGCCCGGTTGTCCCCGGTACGGCCGAGGTCAGCACCACGCACGAGACGTCCCCGCCCTCCGTACGGCCGCGCTCCACCAGGCGCTTGACGTGCGGCAGCGGCTTGGGCGTCGTGGAGATCACCACCTGCGGCTCCGGCGCCTCACGCAGGGTGGGCCACAGCATGTCGTACACCGTCTGCGCCGTGTGCCGGTTCCACGCCGCGTACCCGTCCAGCCAGCCCTTGCCGAACGCGAAGCCGCGCAGGTTGTCCGGGGTCTCCGCGCCGAAGCCGTAGAGGACCGAGCCGTTGGCCAGGTGCAGCGTGGTCAGCCCGTTGCCGGGGGAGTAGCGGCGGATCTCCGACGGAGGGATCACCGAGAGCAGCCCCGACTTGGGGGACTCGAAGCAGATCTCCTTCACCAGCGTCGCGTTCTTCGCCATCACTGCGACCGCCGTCCCGGGCGCCTGTGCCCACCCGCACACCGTCTGCGCCGCCGTTCGGCTTTCCCCCAGCCACGACCTGTCAGCAGCATCTACGTCGCCCACCGCCCCGCCCGAACGCGCTGCGCGGCGCGGGGGTCCGCCTCGATCAACGCGGCTGCCTCGGACTACAGTTGCGTCTCCGACATATCTGCGGGATCGATCACGGGCTCTCCCCGTCGCCGTCGGTCAGGCATGAGTCCAGTTCGCGCCGCAGCTGCTCCATGCGGGCTCTGCGCTCCTCGTACGACAGTGCCGCGTACAGCACCAGCTTCGCCAGCCGCCGGTACGAGGTCGGCGTGACGGGAAAGTCGGAGAGCAGGCAGACGTTGTGCGGGTCGTGCTTCGGGGTCGAGAACGCGAACGCCACGACCACCATCCCATCGACAGCGGTGCCAGGGCGATACGGTCCCGAGCCGCTCGCCGGGCAGCAACCGCGGGGCGCCGACCGACTTCAGGCGCTGCGCGGGCCGTATGATCCGCGAACACGACACCGAGGAGTACACGTTGATCGATACGCCCCGGTTCGCGGTCTCCACCTGCCCGCGCAGCCGGTCCTCCAGGCCGTCGACGGGGACGTGCACGCCCAGCACCCGGTGCGGCCGGCCGGTGATCCGCTCCACCAGCTCCCGCTTGCCCGCCTTGTCCAGCAGCGGGTACTCGGGCGCCGGCCGGTCCAAGTGCCGCTCCAGCGAGGCGAACTGCGACTCGTAGTCCCCGGCGAAGAACGACGGGAAGCACACCACGGGCGCCTTCTCCGGCACCCGCTCCACCAGCCACTCGTTGACGTCCATCGCCGCGTACGAGGCCAGCCGCAGCCCCACCGCCTCGACCTTCGCCCCCACCCTCTCCAACTGCGCCCGGTACTCACCGGTGAACCGCTCCAAGACGTCCCGAAGAACTCCTGCACCGGCGCGAGCTCGGGAATCCGATGTTCCAGCGCGTACGGCAACGCGAACCGCGCCTTCCTCGCCGGCGCGGTCGAGTAGCTGCGCGCCGCGGCTGGTTGCTGAGGTCTGGCAGTTCCCGCTGCGCGCCTGCCAGAGTCGGGTCATGGCAGACCGTGACGTCGAACTCTTGGCGCTGCTGCGCGATTTCGACGACCCCCAGCACATCGAGCGGCCCCGCGGTTACGAACCGCGCCTGCTGCGCACTCGGTTCAGCGCCCTGGTTGCACGACTCGAGAGCGACTTCGCCACCCCTTGTGACTCCGAACAGGACACGCAGGACTCAAGCGAGTACGGGCGCGTACACGTCCCGGCGGAGGCGACCACCGCCGGGACCCGGATCGTCGTGTGCGTCAGCAAGTTCGGCGACCTGGCCCTCGTGTGTGCGGACAACCCCGGTGCTTTCCTGGGGCTCCAAGAAGCTCAAGATCTCGGCGAGCTGGACATCGCTGATCTTGAGAAGGTTCATCGGACTCTCGTCGACCTCGGGTACGTCGTGGTTCCAGAAGAGCTTCTCGAACGGGACTACGAAGGGCCAAGCGCGCTGTGGTGCCACCGACCCACCTGGTGGCAGCGCTACTTCGGCTCCTGCTGAATATCGACGTCAGGCCGCGGCCTCAACACACAGCCGGCTCCCCCTCCGCGTCCAGAGGGGGAGCCGCCGATCCGCGCTCCTGGAGGTCTGCGGGCCGCTGCTCAAGCCCCACCTCCGCCCCACCCCTCGCTTGAGCGACGGGACCGGTCCGCGGCACACGGTTCCGGTGGCGTCACCCCCTCGAACCGTGCCCGTACTGTCTTCATCCGCAGGCCGGCGTTGGCGGCGTCCAGCAGGAGGACCGGCAGCGCGTAGTCGGAGTCGATCGCCCCCGATCGCCGAGCGTCCGCTCGCCCACGCGCATACGATCGCGCCATGAGCGCAGAGCAAATGATCAACCCGGACGTGCCCCCGTCGGGACCCGGGTGTGTGGAGTGCCTGGAATCCCCGTCGGGCTGGTGGCTGCACCTACGGCGCTGTGCGGCGTGCGGCCACGTCGGGTGCTGCGACAGCTCGCCCTCCCAGCACGCCTCGCACCACGTCAGGGACGTCGGCCACACGATCATCCAGAGCTACGAGCCGGGTGAGGAGTGGTTCTACGACTACACCACCGAACAGTTCACCCAGGGTCCCGAACTGGCACCGCCGACCAGCCACCCGGCGGACCAGCCCGTCCCCGCACCCGCCGACAGGATCCCGGCCGACTGGCAGGAGATGCTGCACTGAGGCAACAGGCCAAGGGGGTCCCACTCACCCACCTGGCGGAATCGCCACCTCGGGCATTCCCGGCGCGAGGCCCACGGGCACAGCCCCCTCCGGCGGCACCGGAACCACCCTGGTCCGCGGCGTCCAGGTCCACCTGCAGGCGATCGCCCCGAGCATCAAGCCGGGCGGCCGCGTCGAACAGGCCGTAGTGGGCGGACGCATCGCCACCCGAGGCTGACCACCTGGCCACCGTCGAGAGCAGGCGCCAGCGACCGTACGGAGATACGGACAGAGGCAGCAGCGCGCGCCCCGACGCCTCGGGCACTGGGGGGCCTTCGCCTACCGCAGAGGTTTACAACTCCATACAACGGGCGGTGGATTCGTCACACACGCCAGGATCCGTACATTCCTCACCATCGGCCATCGAGGCCATCGAGGCCGCCGATCCGGGGAGAGACCTGTGTCCACCGCCAAGACCCGCCTGACCGCCCTCGCCGTCGCCGCGACCGCCGGTGCGATGCTCGGGATGGCCACCACGCCCGCCTCCGCCAGCAGCAGCTACGACGGCGGCGCCTACATCGACGCCTCCGGCTACGTCATCGAGGGCTTCGACCCCTACTTCGACGACTGGCGCGACGAGGGCAAGCTCACCACCAGCATCAACGCCGTCTCCAACGCCACCTGCCTGTGGCAGAAGATCCTGTGGGCCGACAATCTCCTCGGCTGGAACGAGATCGACGGCATCTTCGGATCCAGGACGGCATCCGCCACCGCGACCTGGAAGTCGAGGCACGGCCTGCCCAGTGACGGCATCGTGGGAGACGGTGCGTTCGACAAGGCATCGGACTTCATGCAGGACCGGAACGGTGACCCCGCGGTCGACACGTACCTCGGCGCGGTGCACACCTTCAACCTGTGGCGCACCTCCGACGGCCGCTACCACTTCTACGACAAGACGGGCGCGAACCGAGCCGCCGGCTACAACTACCGCACCTGCGCGTAGCGCCCACCCAGCGGCGCCTTCACCGGTAGGTCCGGCAACGCGCAGGCAGCGCCCCCTCCTGTCGGGAGAGGATGCCGCCGACCTGCGCTTCGGGGGCTCCGCGGACGCTGCCCGAGCCCCACGTGCGCCCCACCCCCGCCCCACCGTCCGCGCAAGCAGCGGGCGCGAGACCGGGGACGGAGCGCCGCTCACGGCTTGCGAGGTGCCGCCCGCTCGAACCGTGTCCGTACGTCCTCCACCCGCAACCCCGTGTTGATCGCGTCCAGGAGCAGCAGCGGCAGCGGGTGGTCCGGGTCGATGGTGGCCGCCTCGGCGAAGGCGACGCGGGCTGTCGCCGTGTCGTCCTGGAGCCATGCCGTCCAGCCCAGGAGGGTGAGGGGCGGCGGGGCGTGGTCCTCTTACGGTGGGACGCAGCGGCGTACGAGGGACAGCCACAGGCGGTGGGCGTGCTCGGTGTCCTCGGGTGCGATCGCGATGACCGCGCCGTCGCGGGCCAGGCGGTCCCGCAGGCCGGTGCGACCGCGCCCTCCCGGAAGTGCCGCACGGCGGAGACGACGTGTGCGCCGGTGCGCTCGCGGACCGCGTCCTGCGAGGCGCGTGCGGTCTGGAGCGCGGCGGCGAGCCGTGCCACCTCGATCTCCCGCACCTGCTCCTCGCGCACCTCCGGCACCTGCACCTCCGACAGCGCCTTCGCCCTGCGCAGCCGCTTGGCCGGCTCGGACGCCGAGCGGCGTACCCGCTCCACCGCGTCCAGGTGCCTGCCTGCCTCGCCCTCGAAGAGCCCCGCCAGCTCCTCGGGTCTCAGCTTCACCGGCTCCTCCAACAGGCCGTCGGCCCGCTCGACTTGGTCGGCCTTGCCCTTCGCCTGCCGACGAGCCTTGGACTGCTCCCCCTTCTCCTTCTCCGACAACTCCTTCTCCGAGAAGAACCCGTCCTGGTTCTCCCGCCCCTGGCGATCGAGGTGGTCAGGTTCGGCAGGCCCATCCGCCACTTCGCGTACTCGGCGCTCTTGCCGAACATCTCCCCGATGCGCTCCGGCGCGTACTCGAAGCCCACCAGGTCCGCGTACGCCTGCGCCTCCTCCATCACGGTCATGTCCGCGCGGCCGAGGTTCTCGGAGATGCCGTTGACGAGCACCTGCACGTCGTCCATGCCCTTGACGACCGTCGCGCGGATCGCGGTCGCTCCCTCGATGGCGCGCTCCTCGAAGAACTTCCGGGGCCAGTGGGGATCGGGCTCGATGTCCGCCAGCGCGATCTCGTAGATCTCGCCGGCCGCGGTCGGGGTCGCGGCGCTCGCGGGCGGCTTCCTCGCCTGGGGTCTCGCGGGAGGGGTTCCTGCAAGGTTGATGATGTAATTCTATGATCAATCGATCTTGACCGTCTGGCGGAACGGGGGAGGTATCGGCGCGAGCGCCTGCGGCTACACGACCACGTATCCCGGATGCACCGTCAGCATTCGGGATGGGTTGTCTAGATTGGATGTACGCACAGGACGCACGGCGGGTACGGAGTCATGAGCTGGTACGTGCTGGTGGAGGCCAACGAGTCGTACGGTGGCAGCAATGAATGGGAGCTGGTGGAACGGATATCCGTCGAAGACGGAAGGGAAGCAGCCCTCGCGCGGGCCGAGGAAATGAGCCGGACCTATGCGGCGCGCCTCTTTGACCGCGAGGAGTATGGCCGTTTCGTGTTCCGTACGTCTCCGACGAGTTGGCTCGTGGAGCAGACCCGGTCGGTCTGGTATGAGGGCTCCAGCAGCCCCAGCACGATCTCCGGACACATGCGCATTTACGTCGCCGAGCTGGTGATGACACGGGAGTTGGTCCCCGCCGATCCTCCCAAGAAGAAGGGATGGCTGCGCAGGTGACTGCCTGCCGCGACTGATCGAGTCGGGGAACGGCACCCTCAGGGCCGGCTTGACCTGGAACGGCACGACATGACGGCCGGGCCTTCGAAGGTGTCGCCGTTCGCGTTGCGCAGTACGTCCTCGCGCTGGCCGCGGCGATCTGGCGCAACCACAAGACCGCACTGCCCGTCATGCGATCTCTGACCGCCTACGGCCACTGACCACATCGGGATGATTCGTCTACAGCGCGACGACGGTAATCACCCTGCGCCTCGCCTCAGGCGCAGGGTGAGGAGCAGGTTCTTGACCCGCCTGGCCACCTCGTTGCGGACAAGGGTGCCTCGGGAAGGGGGGACGCCCCCGACCTACGTGGAAAGAGGGGCGGGCGCGGGAGGGGTGGGGACCGCGGCGCGGATCTCGTGGAGCGCGGCGGTCAACTCCTGCGAGTACCAGCCGTGGTGGGTGGCCAGCTGGTGCCTTACGGCCGGGCTCGACGTGTAGATCGACGTCAGGAGGGCCTTCCAGGCTGCCCGGTTCGCGGGGGAGACGTTGCGCTGCTGGGAGGAGATCTCCTGCATGTATATGCAGTACAACTCGGCCACCGCAGCGATCCGATGGCGCTCGGGATGCTCGGGCGGCGCTTCGGCGTTCTCGAAGAAGTACGGCCGCAGGTGCGGGTGCTCGATGAACACCTCCTTGAGGCGGATGCCCACCTCGTAGGTCGACCGGCGCGCGGTGGAGTGGAGGTTCTCCACCAGGTGCCGCAGCTGGACGATCAGAAACCCCAGGCCGACGAGGGACATCGCGCTGCTGCCGATGGCGGCCCATGCCTGGGCGTTCTGAGCCCACTCCATGGCGTCTCCCTTCCCTTCAACTGGGCGAATGATCTGGTCCGTTGAGAGGTGCGGT
The DNA here is from genome assembly GCF_042663125.1 of Streptomyces polyrhachis. Taxonomy (NCBI): domain Bacteria; kingdom Bacillati; phylum Actinomycetota; class Actinomycetes; order Kitasatosporales; family Streptomycetaceae; genus Streptomyces; species Streptomyces polyrhachis. Next base: position 82,490 of record NZ_JBHSZO010000015.1, read on the forward strand.
CAAGACCGGCCCGGGCGGCGGAAGAACCCCCGGGGTGTTCGATCCGAACAGAAGCCGTGGCCCCATGGCACTGATCTGCTTCACCACACCTCATCCCCCGCGAAAGCGGTGCCGGGTTCGCTGTCGGCGCCCGTACGCGCAGCGGAAAATCCAACCGGCGTCTCAGGGTTGTCGGGGGCCGCGGCCGCCCGAACGTACTCGGTCATCCCCCTGCGCCGTCGAAGTCACCGCTCGGTGGTCAGGTGCGGGGAGAAGAAGCCCCTATGCATGGCCGGTGGTGAGGCCGCGGCCTTCAATCGGTGCTGCGCGCCTCACCCTCAAACGCCGCACGGGCGGGGTCCGCGGTCTCGTACGTCCTATCCGCCGGCCTCACCGCCCGGGCCGCCAGGCCCACCGCGACCGCCAGCGCCGCCGGGAGCAGCAGTGCCGTCGTCAACGTCGTCGCCTCGGCTGTGAAGCCGATCAGGGCCGGGCCCGCGAGGCCGCCTGCCGTGGCGAGGGTGGTGACCCAGGACAGGGTGCGCGCGCCGCCCGGGGACGTGCCTGCCGCGCTCACCACGACCGGCCAGACCAGCGCCATGCCCGCGCCGGCCAGCGCCCACCCCGCCGTCGCCGCCGGGACGCCCGCCGCCGTCAGGACCAGCGCGTAGCCCGCCGTGGCGGTCGCGCCCGCCAGGCGGAGCGTGCGGACGGGGCCCAGGCGGGGGCGTACCGCGTCGCCCGTGAAGCGGACCGCCGTCATCGCGGCGAAGAAGACCGTGTACGTCAGCGACGCCGCCGCCGGGTCCGCGCCGAGCACGCGCCGCGCGTGGACGCCCGCCCAGTCCGTCGCCGCCCCCTCCGCGAGGAACGCCGCCGCGCCGATCAGCCCGAGAGCCAACCCGGGAGCACGCCCGGATGGGCCCGGCCGGCGGCGTACGGGAGGCTCCGCGTCGTCGTAACCCCCGACCGCCGCGAACGCCGCCGCCAGCATCGCCGCCCCCACCCCCTGCAGCACCTGCGCCGGCACCCCCGCGTGCAGCCCGGCCGACGTCGCCGCGCCGCCCGCGACCGCGCCGAGCGTCCACACGCCGTGCAGCGTCGAGATCACCGGCCGGCCCGAGCTCCGCTCCACGGCCGTCGCCCGCAGGCTGAGCGCCACGTTGAGGGCGCCCAGGAGACCGCCCAGGACGACCGCGGCGGCGAGCAGCGCCGGATAGCCGCGGGCCAGCGCCGGGCCCGCGAGGGCGGCGCCCGCGGCGGGAGCCGCCGTACGCAGCAGCAGGGAGCCGCCGCGCCGGGCGGCCAGGCGGCCGGCGAGCGGCATGACGGCGATGCCGCCCAGCGCCAGCGCGAGCAGCGTCGAGCCGAGGCGGGCCTCGCCGAGACCGAGGCGCGCGTCGGTGGCGGGCAGCGTGGCGCCCCACAGGGCGGTGAGGACACCGGTGAGGCCGTACTGGACGGCGGCGGTCGCACGTTCGCGGTTCATACGACGACGGTCGCGCCCGCAACCCGCGCCGGGCCAACACCTGTGGGTCCCCGATCCACACCCTGCGGATGTAGACGCAGGCCGCCGCGCCGTGTAGGCCTGCCGCATGCCCCACGATCTGGAGCCCCGCCTGCTGCGCTACTTCACCGCCCTCGCGGAGGAGCTCCACTTCAGCCGTGCCGCCCAGCGGCTCTACATCAGCCAGCAGGTCCTCAGCCGCGAGATCAGGCGGCTGGAGGAGCGGGTCGGCGTACCCCTGGTCGAGCGCAGCACCCGGCACGTGGCGCTCACCCCCGCGGGGGAGACGCTGCTGCGCCGCGCCCGCGAGCTCCTCGCGCTGCACGACCAGACGCTGCGCGAGCTGGGCGGCGAGCGGCCCGGGCTGATCGTGGACGTCGTGGCGCCGGGGCTCACGCCCTCCCTCGTGCTGGACGCGGCCCGGCGCGGCGCCCCGCACCTGGAGTTCTTCGCCCGCTTCCAGAACGGCCCCGAGCCCGCGCTGCACGCCCTCCAGGCCGGCCGGCTGGACGCCACCTTCGGCCGCCCAGGGACCGCGGCCGTCGCCCAGCAGCCCGTACGCAACGAGCCGCTCGCCGTCCTGCTCCCCGAGCGGCACCCCCTCGCCGCGTACGAGGCCGTCCCCCTCGCGGCCCTGAAGGACGAGCGCCCCTGCGTCCGCGCCGGCGGCCACGCAACGCCAGGCTGGGAGGCGGCGGTCCTGCAACTGCCGGCGCCCTTCGGGGCGGACGCCGCCCGCGCGCATCCGCACGTGGCGGGCGGCGACGAGCTGGCGCGGCACATCCGGGACCGGGACGCGCCGGTGCTGGTGCTGGCGACGCAGCCCCCCGTCCCGGGCGCGGTGCTGCGTCCGCTGGTCGAGCCGGTCGCCCTCTTCCCGTGGCGGCTGATGTGGCGGCCGGGGGTCGCGGACCACCCCGGGCTGCGGGTGCTGCGCGAGGCGGTGGACGCGCTGGGGGTCGAGGGGCGCTGGCTGGAGGCGCCGGCGGGGGCCTGGCTGCCGCGGGACGCGTGACACGCTCGGCCCATGACCGAAGACGACGGCGCACGCCGCCGCGCCGCCGCGTACCGCGCGGTCGGTGAGGCGGCTCAGCTCGGGGTGCTGCTGCTCGCGCAGCGTCGCCGGCATCACGGCCGTGAACTTGTCGATGAGGCGCCGCGTCGTGCCGGGCGCGACGACCGCGTCGCCGTCGTGCACCGAGCGGATCGCCGTGAGGAGCTCACCCGGCGGCACGTCCTTGAGCATGAAGCCGCTCGCCCCCGCCCGCAGCCCCGAGAACGCGTACTCGTCGGGGTCGAACGTCATAACGCACGCATTGTGCGTGTCCATCGCGTAACCGGACGCGGGCGCGGCCTTCCAGCTGTCCTTGCGGGCGGGGGCGGGGGCCTGCGGAGAGAGGTGTGGGGCCGTGCCGGCGACCTCTCGGGCCCAGTTCGGGCCCATGATCTTGGTTTCGGCATAAGCTGAGGCCCATCGCGTGGGCGCGATGGGCCTCAGTCTGGTGAAGCTGCTGGTCAGGGGCGGTTTTCAAGCCTCTGTCCGGTGGGGCGGGTGGGACTCGAACCCACGGCCGGCGGATTATGAGAACAGTGAGGGCCTGCACCCCGACTGGGTCTCACGCCGCTTCCGCCGCCTGGTCGAACTCTCCGGCCTGCCCCCGGTCCGCCTGCATGACCTGCGCCACATCTCCGCGACGCTCTCCCTCCTCGCGAAGAACGACATCAAGGTCGTCCAGGAGCGCCTCGGCCACTCCTCCCGCCAGATCACCTCGGACACCTACACCAGCGTTCTGCCGGAGATGATGCGCGCCGAGGCGGAGTCGGTCATCGCGGTGGTGCCGCGCGGCATCACGTACGAGACCACGACCGCGCTGTCGGTTCCCGAGGACGCCCACCACCACGACGTGATCGCGCTCTACGTCCGCGCGGTCCGCGAGGCGGCCGAACCCTCCTGGACCATCAACGCGGCGACCATCCGGGACGGCCGCCCCTGCGGCACGATCACCGTCACAGGCGGCGCCCGGGAACGCGCCACGGAGGCGGCGGCCCAGTGGCTCCGCACCCACTGCACCGCACGCTACCTCGACCTCTTCCGTACGGATGACCTCACGCCGCACGTCCCCAAGGACGAGCAGCAAACCACCGTCCTTCTCCGCTTCCTGGCCGGACGACAGCCGACCACCCCGGCGCCGCGGCCTTCCGGCAAGCGGCAAGCCCGGAAGCGACCCGCACCCGGGTAGGCTCCCGACCCGATGACGAAGCAGCCGCCTACTCCGTGGAAGCCGCCCAAGGGCTCGTGGGCCTCCTCGGCCGGCAACCGCAGGAGCATGCTTGCCAACCGGGGCCGCGACACCAAGCCGGAGCGGGAGTTGCGCTCCATGCTGCACGCCGCGGGGCTGCGTTACCGCGTCTCCGTACGGCCGCTGCCGGAGTTGCGCCGCACCGCCGACATCGTCTTCCGCCCGGCGCGCGTCGCGGTCTTCGTGGACGGCTGCTTCTGGCACGGCTGCCCCCAGCACTTCACCGCCCCGCAGACCAACCCGGACTACTGGCGTGAGCGGATCAACCGCAATATCGAACGCGACCGGGAGACCGACGCCCGCCTGCGGGAGGCCGGCTGGCTCGTCCTGCGCTTCTGGGAGCACGAGCCGGTGGAGGAGTGCAGCCGCGCAGTACGCGAGGCAGTGGGCCGCCGCCGCCCGCCAGCAGCTTCGTGACGGTGCGTCCGACAATTTCCTTTGACAAGACCCCACTTGTCAAAGGAACCCTTTAGGGTGGTCGCCTGAACGGTTGACCGAGAAACGTGGGGGGCGGCAGTGGCGGTGGCACCGGGGCGTGACTTCGGAACGTGGCTGAACCGACAACTCGACATCACGCGGATGTCCCAGACCGAGCTCGCCGAGCGGCTCAACCTCACCCGCGCCGCGGTCTCGGCGTGGATAAACGGTCGTGCCGAGCCGCGCGAGGAGATGAAGCGGGCCATCGCCGAGGTCTTCGGGGTGGACCTCGCCACCGTTTACGAGCGCACTGCCGATGTGGCACCCTCCATGCCGCTCACCTGGCACCACAGGCCGGCGCACACGGACGGCGGCCGGGAGTACGGCAATGCCGCCGCCTTCGCCTTCGACGCCGACCTGGCCGTACTGGCGCGCGAAGCCACGCAGAACTCCCTGGACGAGCAGACCGACCGCAACCGCCCGGTGCGGGTGCGCTACACCCTGCACGAGATCTCCGGCGAGTCGTTCCACACCTTCCGCGGCGCGCTGCGCTGGCACGAACTGGCCGACCACTACGAGGCGGCTGCCTCCGGCGGCCAGAAGGTCTCGCGTAGCCTGCGCGCCGCCCTCGATGATCTCCAGGACCACCAGAGTCTGCTCCTGCTGCGCATCGACGACTACAACGCCGCCGGCCTCACCGGCCCGGAGTACCAGGACGGGCGCTTCGCGGCGGTCGTCCGCCGGCAGCTCGACAGCCACAAGCAGTCGGCCGGACGCGCCGGCGGCTCGTACGGTCTGGGCAAGGCCACCCTGTGGGCGACCAGCCGCTTCGGGCTCGTCCTCATGAACTCCACGCTCTCCGAACCGCACGAGGGCCGCACCGCGGGGCGCGTCGTGGGTCGGCTTGACCTGCCTTGGCGCGAGGTGGACGGCCTCGCCTACGCGGGGCCGGCCTGGTTCGGTGAGCCCGACACCGAGCCTGCCCACAAGGGCATCTCGCGGTCCTGGTGGGCCGACGACAAGACGCTGCGCGAGCTGCACCTGGAGCGCACCGGCGACGAGCCGGGGACCTCGTTCCTCATCGTCGGCGCCCACGATGCCTCCGGCGACGCCGAGGATCTGCACGAGATGCACGCCAAGCTGGTGCGCTCCCTGGCTGACGGGTTCTGGGCGGCGATGATCGGCGGCGACCGAGCCGGCCCCCTGCTCGAAGCCCACGTCACCACGATGCGCAACGGGCAGGTCGTCATCGCTGAGGAGCGTGTCGACCCCTACAGCCGACACCCGGCCCTCTCCCGCGCCCTGCAGGCGCACCTCGACGGGGAGACCGTCTCCGAACTGACCGCAGCCCACCAGGTGGCAGCTGTGGACGTGCCGCTGACCGTCACGCCGCTGAAGGGCCGCGGCCGCAGCCGCGACAAGGGACGCGAGCACAAGGCCGTCCTCCTCATCACCGCGGCGGCCGAGAACGCCGAGCATCCCAACCGGGTTGTGCTGATGCGCGGTAACCGCATGAGCATTTCCCAGCACCGGCCGCGCGAACTGCCTCTCGGCGCCATGCCGTTCCAAGGAGTGCTTCTCGCCGGCTACGCCACCGAACGCGACAGTGAGGATGTACGTCTCGCTGAAGAGTTCCTCCGCGCCTCGGAGCCGCCCGAGCACGACCGATGGGACCGCACCGAGGAGTTGACCTCCCTCTACGAGCGGGGCGCCCTGACCCGACTCCGCGAGTTCCGCAGCGCCATCGACCAGGCGGTACGTGACCTGGTGGGCCGGCGTGAGAAGGCACAACAGGACGGTCCCTCCGTCCTGCGTGAGCTGTTGAAACTGGATGCGCCCGGCGTTCCCGGCACCCCCGGGGCAAGCGCCCGACCGCAGAACTTCCCCACCGTCCGCAACGTCTCCGCTCACGTCCTCGCCGACGGAGCCTGGCAGATTTCCGTGGTGGTCAAGGTTCCGGAGAACCCTGACGGCTGGCAGCTGACCCCAGTCGCGAAGTTCGACGTGCGTTCCGGCGGACGACGCCTGGTGGACTGGGCCTTCCTGGCCGCGACGGAGAACTGTCGCGTCGTCTCCGACACCCTCATCATCGATGGCGGCGTGCGCACCGCGACGTTCACCGGCACCACCGACCCCTCCACCCATCCCGTCCGCAGCGGGTTCGCCCGCCTCATCGTGGACCTCACCAAGGCCCGCGGAGGTGCCGCGTGAAGGCTGTCTACCCCTACCCCGTCCTTTTCGGCGACACCACCGCCGAGGTCCTGTCCGTCTCCGTAGATGATTCCCCGCTCCCGTACGCCACTTGCGTATCCACCGACGAGCAGACCGTCGCGCTGCACCTCTCCGGCCGCGAGCACTGGGAGCGCGCCACCCTGAGCGTCGCCGCGGTGCTGCCCAAGGCCGAACTGCCCGACGGGCCTTGGTCGCAGGTGCAGTGCGTCGCCGTACTGACGGAGAAGGCCACCAACGCCCGGACCGTGGCCCGGCTGGCGGGCGGAGAGGACGGACGCTGGCACGGCAGCATCGACCTTCTCAAGTCCCTGCACCGGGTACGGGCCACGCTGAGCCTCATCGTCGTCGCCACAGTCGAGGGCATCGCGGGCCGCGTCATCGGCACCGCCCAGCAGCCCTGGTACATCGACCTCATGGCTGCCAAACCCAATCGCGCCAGCGAGGTCAACATCCTCGCCAGCGACTTCCGTAACGGTGAACTGGAGTGGCTGCGTCCCTACGCGGACGCCGCTTGGCTGGTCGAGCCGGCAGGGGATCTACCCACCGTCCATCTCAACACCGGCGCGGTCGAGGGCCTGATGGACGTTCTGAACGGGAGCGGTGGCTCCGTTGCCGAGCGGACGCTGCGGGAGCTCACCGCGGGTCAGATCGCCCAGGACGTGTGGACCTCGCTCTTCCACGCCGCGGTCAGCGACCTGGAGACCGAGGATGACGGCACGCCCGTCATGCCCGGCGGCTGGCGTGAGTCGGTGCTGACCCTGATGATGCCCGACGTCATGCCGGGTCGTACGACGGCGGACGCCCTGTACGAGATCAGCAAGCGGCGCGTCAACGGCTACGGCTGGGCCGAGCTGCAGACGGGTATCCAGTACGCCGCCACCAAGCGCAGCCAACTCACCAGGAAGCTGACCAGCGCGGTGCGCTCCGCCGCCCGCGCAGAGAAGGGGACCGTCTGATGAGCCCTCGAACCGGTCTCGGCACCGCTCAGGTGCTCGGCCTGCTCCCCGACGCCGTGGTGGCCGAACACCTCACGCCCGCAGTGCAGTCGGGCCACGAACTCCCGCCACGCACCGCCCTGGTCAAGGCAGCCTCGCTGCTGCCGGAGGACCATGCCCGGTGGCGTACGGCACCGGTGCGTGAACTCCTCGACGAGGCGATGGACCGCTTCGCAGACAACCCGTCCACGGCTGACAGTTGGCTGGCGCCGCGCCTGCACGCCACCCTCCGCATGACGCGCGCCGAGGCGGCGGACAGCCGACTCTGGAACTTCCTCGCCCTGGTCGTCGCCCCCGACTATGTGGTGTGGCGGTGGGGAGGCGGCGGAACGAAGGAGGCACCCGCGGGTCGCTTCACCGGCCTCCACTACACGCAGGCGTTCTCCCGCCTGTGGTGGGCGGCCGAACTCTTCCGCAACGGCCCCGACTACCAGCCCGTCGAGGTGGCCTGCCGCGTCCAGGACGTGCTCAACACGACGATGCGCCTCGACGTCATCGACCACCGGCCCACCGCCCAGGCGATCCTGCGGATCGTTGCGCGTCTGCTGCACGAGCAGGTCTCCAAGCCGGGCGATCACGTCAACGCACTGTCCTCCGCCGTCAACGCAGCCGGCAGCACCCTCTTCTACGATCTGCTCGCCCCCGACGAGCCGTGCGACCAGGAGGAACTGCTGGCCTGGATCGCGGAGACGGGCAACGCCCCGGCGGTGCCGTGGGACCGCCTGCCCGACGGCCCCGAGGACGGACACGTCCACCCGCGCGCGGTCGAGGCACTGCTGCCCCTGTTCGAGAAGCTCCTGGAGGAGGCGCCGCTCAGACAGCGACCGCAGGGCGGTGCGGCGACGGTGCCCCACCAGAGCGACGGCGTACGCCTGGACAAGCCGACCGATACGGCGGCGTGGTAGCGGCCGATGATGAGTCTCTGTGGAATCGGTGATCTTCTACCCAGGGGATGATCCCCTGGGTAGAAGATCACCGCAGCCCTGCTCGCGATTCCCCGCCTGCGGAACGAGATAACCGGTGGGGCCGGGAGACGCGTTGTTCCTCCGCCGACGATCAGGGCTGGTCCGCGATCCGCCGGCCGAGCTGTTCGAGGAACTCCTGCAAGCTGGACGCCACAACCTCGAAGTCGTCAAGCCAGGAAGCCGTGGTGGACCTCCAGACCCGTCCGCTGTCTCCGATCGCGAACAGGTGGCCCCCGCCGTCGCTGGCGAAGACCAGCGCGACGAATTCACCGCCAATCGGAGCGGGACCGTACTCGCGGAAGTGCGCCGCCGCTGTTGCGGGTGAGTGAATGAAGTAGCCGCTGTCGACGTCGGGCAGGGAAGCCTCGCTGATCACCCGGTAGAGCGTGGTCAGGTCGGAGGGAATCGGTGTCAGGTCCACGAGTGCGGACGTCGCCGCGTGACTGTCGTCGGTTGCGAGCATCACGACGTTGTGGTCGGGCGGGAAGCCGTGCGTCGGGAAGAAGGACTGCATCAGCTGTGTCAGTGCAGCGTCGGCCTGCTCCCACCAGGACAGGACCCACTCTGCGGCAAGCCGCTCACCAGACACGTTTCCCCTCGAATACACGTGGGACCTACCAGCGCAGGCCCGGAAGACCATACCGAGGTGCGTGCGGGTCGTCGCTCAGAAGCCGTCGTAGCCCAGTACCTGACCGGCCGGTCGCGACGGCAGGCCCAGCGCGGCGGTGAGGATGTGTGCGGCGAGCAGCGGCGGGATCGCGTTGCCGATCTGCTGCTGCACGTCGTTGTCGATGCCCTGCCACGGGTAGTCGCGGGGGAAGGTCTGCAACAGGCCGGCCTCGGAGGCGGTGAAGCGCCCCAGGTCGCGGCCGTCAGGCGACACAAGCCGGTTACGGCCGATCTTGCCCGTCACGGTGAAGGCGGGGTCGGCCTGCGTGCGCCGTCCCCGCTTCTTGGGGTCGCCGCCGGTGCCGTAGTTCGACACGACCGTGAAGGCACCGCGCTTGAGGACCGAGTCCATCGACGCCCACGGCAGCCGACCTTCGGGATGATCCTCGACCGGGGCGTGGCCCTTCTTATACCGCTGGTGGGTGAGGGCGGGGAACGTCACGGGACCTTCGCGTCGCGCGATGAGCAGCGCACGCTTGCGGGTCTGGGGAACGCCGTACTCCTCCGTGTGCAGCACTCCCGCCTCGGCCGCGTACCCACGGTCCCGTAGCACCCTCGCCACCGCGTGCCAGACCGGCAGAACGGCCGGCACCTGCTCCATGACGATGACGTCGAACGGGTTGCTGTCGTGCCGGGCGAGGACCCACTTCAGTGGCTCCAGGACCAGGCCGGTGCGCGGATCCTCCAGGTTCTCCAGCTCCGCGGTGACGTCCTCGCCGTCGCCCATGCGGTGCAGGAAACCGAGCACCATGTCCAGGTTCTTCCGGCCGGTCCCCGTGCCGGCGACGCTGAAGGTCTGGCAGGGCGGTCCCGCGGTGAGGACGTTCGCTGAGCCGTACTTCTCCGGGTGACAGTCGCGGACGTCGGCTTCCTCGGTGCGCATGTACGGACCCTCGTCGCCCACGGTCTTCGCGAAGGCACGCCGCGTCGCGCAGGCATGGGCGTCGAACTCGATCCCGGTGACCGGGATGCCGAGACTGTGGGCGCCCATATCGAGCCCACCGGGTCCGGCAAAGAGGTCGATGATCTCGAAATCGCCCACACGTACTCCAGTTTGAACCTTGCACGCCCTGGGTCAGTGTGGCTCCAGAGGCTTCACCAGCGGCGTTCGCCACCGAAGAGCTCACAGGTTACCGGTGTCCAGCGATGCGGTGTACGGCGGATCGGGAGAGCTTGACAGTAGACCCTCTCAGTCCAGCGCCGACCGTATGGATCGGCCCAGCGCGCGTCCCACTGGAGGCGGCGTCGCGTTGCCCACCTGTCGATAGCGCGCCGTCTTGCGACCGGCGAAGACCCACTGCTCGGGGAAGCCCTGCAGCGTGGCGGCCTGCTCGACCGTGAGGGGCACCAGACCGGCACGTCCCTGATCAGGGTCCCAGCGGAAGTCGGGGCCCGGCACCTCGTTCGCCACGGTGCCGCCGTCGACCCCCAACCGGGCCCAAGCGCGCTTCGAGCCCGTCGGCCCGAGGTCGGCACCCCCACGCTTCCAGGAGCCGCCGACCAAGGTCGGCGCCACGGAGTCGGCCTGAGCCGCCCACGCGGACGCCTGCGGCCAGCCCCCGCCCGCCATCGACTCGCCCAGCGCCTCGCCCACGGTCGGCGCCCGCGCTCCGGCCGGCGCCGGCGGAACGTACCGTCCCATGGCATCACCGGCGAGGGCGACCAGCACCCCCTCCTTGCGGTCCTGCGGAACGCCGAAATCCCGTGCGTTGAGCGTGAACCACTGCTGCTCGTAGCCGAGGTGGGACAGCTCCTGCCCCATGTACGAGCGGATACCGGCGTACGTCTCCTTGGTGGCCAGCTCGGGCACGTTCTCGATCAGCAGGGCGCGCGGCCGGACCGCGTGGACGAGGAGGACCGCCGCCTCCAGGAGACGGACCTCCTCGTCACCGTTGCCACGCCCCGCGACGGCGCTCGCCGGGACGCGGGGCAGCCCTCCGTAGAGGAGGTCGACGTCATAGGCGACAGGATGCTCGGCCGGATCGAAGTCCAGGAGGTCCGCCTCCAGGACGTTCCACTCCGGACGGTTCTGCCGCAGCGTCTCGCAGGAGACGGCACGGTTCTCCACCAGGAGCACCGGATCGAACCCCGCCTCTTCCAGCCCGAGCGCCAAGCCCCCGGCTCCCGCACACAGCGCCACGGCGGACATCCGCCGACCCTCACCACGCACATCGTCCCCCTGTCGCCATGTCGACTACGCGTCGATGATCGGACCCTTGGTCGAGTCGATGACCCGGAAGCGGACCGTACGGCCGTCATCGCTGCGCGCCGACATGGGCGCCACGAACGCGAACGCCATCACCAGCTTGCCCGCCTCGATCCGCCCGGTCTCCTCCACCTGCTGCCGATTCGGCCCCTCCACGACGGGATAGAGCACGACGGCACCGCGTCGGGGCGTCACCAGGTCCTCAAGGGCCTGGTTGCCCGGCAGCGCCTCAGCGCCCGCGATGCGCAGACCCGCCGTACGGTGCTTGGGGTCGCTGATCGCGCTGAACAGCGGGCCGCGCCGGCGGCTACGCGCGAACCACGAGAAGCTGCGCTCGCTACCGGCCAAGGTGAACCCGGCACCTGACCGGGCGTGCTGGGGGGCCAGAACCACCCAGTCATCCACCTTCCGGGCGGACGCGTCCGTGATCTTCTGAAGGAACGCCAGGTGGGGGAAGAACTTGTCCGGGTCCTCCCACTTGAGTGCGTTGACCAGCGTGTAGAACGCCGCAGCGTCCAGTCTGCCCGTCAGCGCGGAGAACCGGTTCGTGGCGCCCGGGTGGGAGAACTCGGTCGTCGTCGCCGAAAGGGACTCAAGCACCGGCGCCCACAGCCCCGTGTTGTGCCGCAGCGCGGTCACCGACGTCGGATAGGCGACCGGCTCCTCCCATGCGCCCGCCGAGTCCTGCTCCACCAGGCGGGCGTTGTACATCTTGTTGGCGCTCGCCGGCTTGACGTGCGGCAGGTGCGCGCAGACCAACGGTGCGACATCGCGCGGGCGGATCTGACGCTCGCCGTTGACGGGCTTGGCGTACTGGCGGATCTCCTGCCGGAACAGTTCCTCGTCCCGGCAGATCGCCTCGAACTCCTCGTAGAGGTCACGCTCCTTGCGGCCGACCTTCTCCTCCCGCCCCAGGTACAGCCGCACCAGGTCGCGGTAGCCCTCGCGGAAGCCGAACCAGCGGCCCATCTGCATGAGCGTGGAGGCGTTGTTGGCCGCACGGCGGAAGTAGGAGACGGTCAGTCCTTCCACGGTGAAACCCCGGGACAGCTTCTGCCCACCGATGATGATCTTCCAGATCGGTCGGCGGTCGAAGTCCGCCTCCCGGTTCTCGATCTCCTTGTCCCCGTTGACGACGATCACCGGCTTGTCGTCGCCGCCGATGCGATGGAACGCCGCGCCCACGTACCGGGACAGCTCCTCGAAGGACGACGGAACGGGATAGCCGGCGGCCCGCGCCTGGGAGACCGGCAGGACATCGTCCTCGAACAGGCGCCGCAGGCGTTCGTGTCCACGCGGACCCGTGTAGCCGCCCTCCCACCACAACTTGGTCACCCTTCCCAGGAGTTCGCGGTGCTCCAAGGTGCGCACCGACTCGTGGATCAGCATGGTGTGGTGCTTGAAGCGGAGGCGGCCGTCCGGATCGTGCTCCTCGCGGTAGATCTTCATCGCGGCCGTGAGGACGAACATGTCGATCGCCTGCTGAAGGCTCTCGTCGTTGTCCTCATCGGTCACCACCACATCCCGGACGTGGGCCTTCTCGTTGGAGTTGGCGAACGTCCGCTCCTCCTCCGGAAGTCGGCCGCCGAGGTCGTGGAAGTCGCTCGCCCCCATGTATCCGGCCGGACGGGGCAGGGAGATGATGAAGTCCTTCGGGTAGATGTCCTCCGTGTCGCTGGGGTCAACGAAGACGTTCGCGTACGGGGTCGCGGTGTAGCCCACGTACTGCGCCCGGGGCAGCATGCCCAGCAGCTCCGAGATCTTCTTGTTGATCGCGGTGCGCTCCGCGTCCGGCTTCGCCGGGTTGGCGGTGTTCACGGACGCCTCGTCGGCCTCGTCATCGATGATCAGGACAGGGATCTCTGACAGGGGTGTCTTGATCTTGTTGAGGTCCTTGACCAGCTTCGCGAGCACGGTCTTGTTCTTCTTCACGATCATCAGTCGTGCATGGGAGCGGTGCAGGTTCTGCTGATCGTGCAGCGGAAGCGCGGGCTCCTGCTTCTCGAACTCCAGGGCGACTATGCCTTGCAGCAGGCTCTTGTAGTCGTGGTCGCGGGTGGTCATCCGCACGATGTCGAAGCCGCCCAGAGTGGACGGCGACGCACCGAAGGTGGCGAAGGACCCCTTCGCCCAGTCCGGGTCGTCCGCGTAGTCCGACTCGTACTCGCCGGCTCCGCGCAGGATGTTCTCGCGCCCCACCAGCTCCATGTCCAGGCGTCGCTGGGTCTGGCCGCGCAGCAGGTTCAACGTGCCGCTGAGCACGATCACCAGGCGGTAACCCGCGTCCATCGCCTTGGCGATCACGCCGGTGAAGTTCGCGGTCTTACCCGACTGGACGTAGCCCACGACCAGCCCACGGGACTGGTAGACGGCCGGTGCCGCCGGATCGGCCAGACACTCCACCACCCGGTCCGACGCCTCGTCCAGCCCGCTCACAGCATGTGCCGGCCAGCCCTTCGCCGTAAGCAGCTGCTGATACCTCGGCCAGTAGAACTCCCGGCCGTGCTGGACGCTCGTGGAGTACCACTCCTGGTGGTCCTCGCTGATGACGACCGGCGTCTCCTCCTTGAACACCGGGATCAGGGAGGTGAGCAGCTTGCGGGTCTCCTCGGCCAGCTCCAGGCGTGCGTAGATGTCGGCACGCCGCGCGTCGGTACGGGCCTCGGCCCGCGACCACGCGGCAGCGTCCTGGTAGTCCCACGCGGTCAGCTCCTTGCGCCACAGCTCTATCAGCGCGTCTGTCACCTTCGCGTTGCGCAGTGCCAGCTGGAAGTCCTCCTCGCTGGCGCAGCCCTCCGCGATCCCTCGGTCGTCGCCCTCGAAGTCGTCAGCCTGGTATCGGAGCGCCTTGACCAGCTGCTTGGGCCGGCTGGAACGCATGTCGCCCAGAACAGCGTTGTGCAGGGCGATGCGGACGGTGTCGATGTCGTTCACAGCGTGTTCCTCGCGGTTCAGGGGAGACGAAGCGGAGAGAGGGCGACGGGACAGTCCGTAGCCGGCTCGGCCCCGGTCACGTCGACGTCGTAGGTGACGGCCGTGATGCGGCCGGTGTGGCTGGTCGGGAGCAGGTCGAGGGTGAGCCGGGGCATCGAGGTAGCGCGAAGCACCAACGGCTCATCGCGTATCGTCCACCGCTCGTCGTCCGGCTGGTCGGCATCCCAGCCGGCGCTTCGCAGCGCCTCCTCCAGCGGGGTGAGCGAGCGGATATCCGCAGCGGCGACGGCTTCCCGTACGGACTCGACGGATTCGAGCAGCGTGCGGCCCCCGCGTCCACCCCGGGTGGCCTGCGCGGAGACGAACCACAGCGGGCGTCCGGGCGACTCCTGCAGCTGCCCCACCCCGTCGATGGTGTGGAAACGCCGTTCCGAGGACGTGGTCTTCACCTCCAGGTCACAGTCGACCAACGCGAAGTCGTGCTCCTCACCGAAGGGCCCCACCCACGCCGCTACGGCCGCCGGCCACCCCTCCCGCTCGGCCAGCGAACGCATCACCGCGAGCTCGCCGTGCAGCCCCAGCCTGCGCTGCGCACTCATCGAGCGCGGCCGGCTCAGCAACGCCGCCCAGGCGTGCACCGTCAGATCGAAGGCATGCTGGAGCGAGCGCCCCTCGACGAGGATGCGCCCCGCCACCGCCATCAGCAGATCGTGGAAATCCCGCAGCAACTCCGGCCGCGGCGTGCTGAAGCGCGCCATACGGTGTCCCTCGAAGGAGACGGCCTCGACACGGACCGCCGAGAGCGGAGAGCGCGGAGGCTGCTCCGTACGCTCCAAGCCGACCAGCAAGGAGATGCCCGTCCGGCCGCCCTCGACGTTGTAGACCACTTCCGGGCCATCGCCGACCCCCGGCCCGGCAGACAGCGGATACCGCACACCCATGCCCTGTGCCAGCTGCTCCTCGACTGTCGACCAGGCAACGCCGGTGAAGGACTGCTCAGGCATGGGCCTCTCCGTTCACGCGCGCCGACTCCATCGACACCGCCGGCTTGAGGACCCCGCGCCAGGACTGAAGGTCGCCGCCCGCCCGCTCGACCTCGCTCTGGGCGGCGGCCAGCATCACCGACTGCCACAGGGCGAGGTTGTCCTTCTGGCGCGAGCCGATGTACTCCTTCTCGAAGACCTCGTGCAACAGCAGGTACAGCAGGGACTTGAGCAACGGGGCGTCGTTGAGCCCTCCTCGACGGCCGCCGAGGATCGTGTCGCGGAAGCGCCGGTTCAAGACGATGACGCGCCCCTCGCGGTCGATGTCGAAGAAGAGGGAGTCGTCCAACGCCTGCCAGCGGATCGCGATGGGCTCCTCGCCGGGGATGAGCGGCAGCTCGTCCTCGATGACCTCCCGCACGGCCGGGTCAAATCCCTTGCCGGGGCCGATGACGGGCTTACGGGTGGCGCCGGCGCGCTTGCGGGCGTCCCGGTAGACGCCCTGCGCCTCCTCTATGTACTGCCCGAAGGCGCGCTCACCGCCTACGCAGCCGTCCAGCAGCGCGGCAGCGAACTCCGGACCCGCTTCCACGCCCTGCTTCTTCACGGTGAGGCGGAAAACCTCACCGCCCGCAGGCGGAAGCTCGACCGCGACGCGGGCCAGGGACAAGTGCTGCTCGGGCTGGCGGTAGCCGTTCCAGCCACCGGCCTGGACCAGACGGTCGTTGCGGTAGAAGTAGAACCCCTGCCGCTCCATGACGGGGCCGACGGCCTTGTACTCGTCCAGCGACGACTTCGGTGGCCAGATGTGTGCGCGCAGCGCCACGGCGCCGACGTTCGGCACCTCGGCGGTGAAGTCGAGCGGGTACTCGGGGTGCCCCGGAGTCGGGTAGGCGAAGGGGTCCAGCGGCTGCACGCCGAAGTTCATGTACTCCGTACGGGTGGCGACGTCCTCCACGGCGATGGTGATGTTGAAGTCATCCCGGGCGAGGAAGCGGTGCAGGTAGAGCCCCAGGTGCAGGCCGAGCTTGTTGATCGTCTGGTGGAGATAGCGGTCGGTCTGCCGGTCCCCGCCGTACTGCGGGAAGTTCTTCACACCATCCCAGCGGATCACCGTGCCCTGCCAGGTGATCGGACGCCCCGAGTAGCGGTCGATGAGCGACTGCGAGTAATCGGGGTCCACGATGTCGCACTGGAAGCCCTCCACCGCGCGCTCCATCACCCAGCGCCGCCCGACGGCCCGCGTACGCCGCGTCTTGGACACGACGGTCACCGAGGCGGCGTGACTGAGGGAGGCGGACTTCAACCCGGTGCCGAACATCCCGAGCGCGTGCTCGTCATAGCCGCGGCGCCCGCCGACGGTCATGGCGACGTCGAGCTCCTCCTCGCCCATGCCCTTGCCGTCATCGACCACGAGGAGGCTGAGGAGCTGGTCCCCGTCGCGCAGGAAGTGGATGACGACGTCCTTGGCACCCGCGTCGATGGAGTTGTCGACGAGGTCGGCGATGGCTGTCTCGAAGCCGTAGCCCTGATTGGCCAGGGCTTCCATGTAGCGCCCGTCCGGCGGCAGGTGCTTGCTACCGGCGGTGGGGACTTCGTACAGCCATGCATCGGTCATGTGCGGCCTCGGGACGAGAAGTTGCGTGTCGAGTGATGGCCAGAGCGTAACGAAGGGCACTGACAATCGAGCCGGCATCCGGGCAAAGGAGACCGGCCGTGCTCCTTCACAACCAGAACGCTGAAACCCCTGTCTGGGATTGCGATCGCGGCTCGTGCCAGCGGGGCCGCGCGGAGCATTCCGCTTCGGTAGGGCGCGTGCCCCCTACCGAAGCGGCACTCGCGGGCAGGAACCATGCCTCCGCAGATTCAATGGCCTCTACACGTTGAACCGATATGGCCGATGGTGAGGCTGATGCACGCATCCCGAGTGTCCATCGTGTGACCGGACGCGGGCGCCGCCCTCCAGTCGGCCTTGTGGGCGGGCTGGGGCCCGTCGAGAGGGGCGCGGGACCCCGCCGGTGACCTCTCGGGCACGGTTCGGTCACATGATCTTGGTTTCGGCATAAGCTGAGGCCCATCGCGTGGGCGCGATGGGCCTCAGTCTGGTAAAGCTGCTGGTCAGGGGCGGTTTCAAGCCTCTGTCCGGTGGGGCGGGTGGGACTCGAACCCACGGCCGGCGGATTATGAGTCCGCTGCTCTAACCGGCTGAGCTACCGCCCCGTTACGGCGTGCCGCGTACAGATGTGCGCGCCGTCTGCCGCAGCATAGCCGTTCATACGATCTGTCGCCCGGGGTCCCCCTGTCATATGACCGGGGGCCTGTGGTGCGTTGTGCGTGGTGGGGGACGCCGGGGGTGGAGCGGTTGGTTCCGGTGGAGTTCCGCCGGGTGGGTGGGGGCCCGGGCGCTGTGTGCGCTCCGTGGCGAGAAGCGCGGGGCGTGGGGCGTAACGAAGAAGAGGCCCCCGAAGGGACCTCTCTCGTCTGCTCCCCCGACTGGACTCGAACCAGTAACCTGCCGGTTAACAGCCGGCTGCTCTGCCAATTGAGCTACGGAGGAATGCTTCGTGGGGGTGCTCTCCGGTCTCCCGGTGGGCGTTCCCTCGCTGCGAGCAATACATTAGCGCATGGCGGGGCGTGCTCTGAAATCGGTATCCGCGGGTGCCGGGGGCGCCCTCGATCAGCAGCCTGACCAGCGCGAGGAGGATGGCAGCCATGGTGCACCGGATCACGTTCGCCGCAGGGATGGCCGTGGGGTACGTGCTGGGGGCGCGTGCCGGGCGCGAGCGCTACGAGCAGATCAGGAAGGGCGCCCGCGAGCTCGCCCAGAGCCCCGCGGTGCGCAACGCCGCCGAGGCCGCCGGTCTGGGCGGGCGCGAGGCCGTGGTGCGGGTGGCCGCCGTCGTCACCGAGCGCCTCCCCGAGCCCCTCGCCGCCCGGCTGCGGCGCGGGCGCGGCGACGGGGCGTCCGCCGACGAGTGGGGCACCAGCAACACCTGAACCCGTGTGGCGATCGTCACGTCCGAGCCTCTTGCCCCGCCCTCTCCGCGCCGACGCCGCCGGGCCCGGCGGCGCGATGGTGCATCATCGTCCGCATGGGCATAGTCGCCGGGCTGGACAGCTCCTCCGAGAGCACGCACATCGTCGTCTGCGACGCCGAGACCGGTGCCGTGCTGAAACAGGGTTACGCCGCGCACCCCTCCGCCGCCGCGGCGGCGGACGGTGACGCGAAGGCGTACGGGGTCGATCCGCAGTCCTGGCTGCTCGCCCTGGGCGAAGCCTGCGGCGGCGGACTGCTGGAGGGCGTGCAGGCCATCGGCGTCGCCGCGCGCCAGGACGCCGTGCTCCCGCTCGACGCCATGGGCGCGCCCGTGCACCCCGCGCTCGTCGGCAACGACCCGCGCGCCCAGGGGGCGGCCGCCGATCTGACCGACGCCCTCGGCGGGCGCGCCGCCTGGGCCGAGGCGGTCGGCACGGTGCCGCAGGCCAAGCTGCCCGTCGCCAAGCTCGCCTGGCTGCGCCGCGAGGAGCCCGAGGCCGCACAGCGCACCGCCCAGGTGCTGCTGCCCCAGGACTGGCTGGTCTGGCAACTGCTCGGCTGCCCCCAGCGGCGTACCACCGACCGCGGCGCCGCCTCCGCCACCGGCTACTACTCCACCGCCACCGAGCAGTGGCGCGGCGACCTGCTCGCCGCCGCCCTCGGCCAGGAGGCACGGCTGCCCGAGGTGCTCGGCCCCGCCGAGGCCGCCGGGCGCACCCCCGAGGGGCTGCTGATCTCCGCCGGTACGGGCGAGACGATGGCCGCCGCCTTCGGGCTCGGGGTGGGCGTCGGTGACGCGGTCGTCACGCTCGGCGCCTCGGGGGCGGTCTTCGCCGTGCACGACCGGGCGCTGCCCGACCCCTCGGGGATCATCACCTCCCTGGCCGACGCCACGGGCATGCACCTGCCCGTCGTCCACACGGCCAACGCGGTGCGCACCCTGCGCGGCGCCGCCGAGCTGGTCGGGCTGGAGCCCACCGACCTCGCCGGGCTCTCCGCGCTCGCCCTGCGCTCCACGCCGGGCGCCCACGGGCTCGTACTGCTGCCCTATCTGGAAGGTGAGCGCACGCCCGAACTGCCGCACGCCGCCGGGTCGCTGCACGGGCTGCGGCGCGAGTCGATGAAGCCCGAGCACCTGGCGCGGGCCGCGTTCGAGGGGATGCTCTGCGGGCTCGCGGACGCGCTGGAGGTGCTGCGCGGGCGCGGCGTGGCCGTCGAGCGGGTCTTCCTGCTCGGCGCCGCCGCCGCGCTGCCCGCCGTCCAGCAGTTCGCCCCCGCGCTCCTCGGGGCGCGGATCGTCGTCCCCGAGGCCGCCGACTACACGGCGCTCGGCGCGGCGCGGCAGGCCGCCTGGGCGTGGGGTGCCGCCGAGGGCAGGTTCCCGGCGGACACCCCGCCACCCTGGCCCGGCCGTGCGCACCAGGTCTTCGAGCCGGGCGAGCAGCTCGCGGTGGGGCAGGCGGTGCGCCGGCAGTACGAGGCGGTGCGGGAGCAGCAGTACCCCGGGGCCCTCTGAGGGCCCGGCCGGACCGCGGCTCTCCGGGCGGCTCAGTCCAGATAGCCCCGCAGCTGGTCCGCGAAGGTGTGGTCGCGGAGCTTGTTGAGGGTCTTGGACTCGATCTGGCGGATCCGCTCGCGCGTCACGCCGAAGATCCGGCCGATCTCCTCCAGCGTGCGCGGGCGGCCGTCGATGAGGCCGTAGCGCAGCTGTACGACCTTGCGCTCGCGCTCGCCGAGGGTGGAGAGCACCGCCTCCAGATGCTCGCGCAGCAGCAGGAACGCCGCCGACTCGACCGGGGAGGCGGCGTCGCCGTCCTCGATCAGGTCGCCGAGGGCCACGTCGTCCTCCTCGCCCACCGGCGCGTGCAGCGACACCGGCTCCTGGGCCAGGCGCAGCACCTCGCTGACCCGCTCGGGCGTCAGGTCCAGCTGGGCGGCGACCTCCTGCGGCGTGGGCTCGTACCCCCGCTCCTGGAGCATGCGGCGCTGCACCCGTACGACGCGGTTGATCAGCTCCACCACGTGCACCGGGACCCGGATGGTACGGGCCTGGTCGGCCAGGGCGCGGGACATGGCCTGGCGGATCCACCAGGTCGCGTAGGTGGAGAACTTGTAGCCGCGGGCGTAGTCGAACTTCTCCACCGCCCGGATCAGGCCGAGGTTGCCCTCCTGGACCAGGTCCAGCATCGTCAGCCCGCGGCCCACGTAGCGCTTGGCCACGGAGACCACCAGCCGCAGGTTCGCCTCGATCAGGCGGCGCTTGGCCATCCGGCCCAGCACGACCAACCGGTCGAGGTCCAGGGCGAGTTGGGAGTCGAGGTCGCGGGCCCCGGCCAGCTTCTCCTCGGCGAAGAGGCCCGCCTCGACCCGGCGGGCGAGGTCGACCTCCTCGGCGGCGCTGAGCAGGCGTATCCGGCCGATCTCGCGCAGGTACTGGCGGAAGAGGTCGGAGGAGGGGCTGCCGGTGTCGGCGGTGCGCGGCGCGGACGAGCCGGACGCGCCGGACGGGGGCGGTGGGACGGGTGGGGCCTGGGTGAGGAGCGCCTCCGGGGGCTCCGCCTCCCCCTCCGGATGGTGGTGGACACGGGTCTGCCGGCCCACGGTGTGCGTGGGCGGCTGCGCCGGAGGAGCAAGGGTCCGGGTCTGCACGGGGGCGACCTCCAGAGTGATCACTGCCGGTTCGAGGGCGTGCGGCAGGGGAACGGTCGCGGCTGCCGCGCCGCGCTCCGCCCCGTATGTCGTGAGCGCATCCCCGGCGGATTCGGCCGTATCGAGGTCGTTTCCACCGCGCTCCGAAGACTCAGGCACCGCCCCCAGTGTGCTGTATGCCACACCGCGCGCAGTAGGGGCGTGCGAGCACTATTTGTGGCCGCCCCGTGACGCGGCGGTGACCGTGGGTGGCGGAAGGGCGGCGGACGCGGGGGGCGTGAAGCACTCGGGCGCCGGTCAGAGCGCCGCCGCGCCGCCCTCGCGCAGCGAGCGGTCGTACTGCTGGAGCGACCACAACTCGCTCTGCGCGGCAGCCATTTGATCGGCGGCGGCCTGGGGGCCGAGGCGGCGCAGCCGGCCGCGGACCTCCGCGATGGCGCGCTCGACCGCCTTCAGCCGCACCGCGATCAGCTGCTCGCCCGCGTAGATCTCGTCCGGCTCGCGGCGGGTGTGCAGCGGCTCCACGGCCAGCTCCGTGACCGCGCGGCGCACCGTGTCGTCGGGGGCCGCCTCGCGCACCCGGGCCAGGAAGCCGTCGTCGGCCTCGACCGCGGAGGCCACCCCGCCGGCGCGGGCGATGGCGGAGCGCACCGCCACGTGGGCGGCGGCGGTGAACTCGTCCTCGCGGTAGGCGTCGAAGGTCGGCGCCACCAGGGACGGGAACTGCAGGGCCAGCTTGAGGAGCTCCCGCTCCACCTGCTGCCCCGGATTGCGCGGGCCCGCACCGCCGGCGCGGCCCGCCCGCGGCTGCGGCTGCTGCCGTACGGGCTCGGCGCGGCGGTGCTGCTGCGGGCGGTCGCCCTTCTCCCGGGCGAACCGCGCCAGTTGGCCCACCCGGCGCACCACGAACGTCTCGTCCAGGATGCCCAGCATCCCGGCGAGCTGGACGGCGTAGTCGTGCCGGATCGAGGGGTCCTTGATGCGGGCCACCACCGGCGCCGACTCCTCCAGCGCGGCCGAACGGCCCTCCGCCGTGTCCAGGTTGTGCTGTCGGACGAAGGAGCGGATGGCGAACTCGAAGAGCGGCGAGCGCTCCTCCACCAGCTGCGCCACCGCCTCGTCGCCCTTGGCCAGCCGCAGCTCGCAGGGGTCCATACCACCGGGGCTGACCGCGATCGACGTACGCGCCGCGAACTTCTGGTCGTCCTCGAAGGCCCGCAGCGCCGCCTTCTGGCCGGCCGCGTCGCCGTCGAAGGTGAAGACCACCTCGGAGCGGGAGTTGTCCAGCAGCACCCGGCGCAGGATCTTCACGTGCTCGCCGCCGAAGGCGGTGCCGCAGGTCGCGATGGCGGTGGTGACACCTGCGAGATGGCAGGCCATGACGTCGGTGTAGCCCTCGACGATCACGGCCCGGGACTGCTTGCCGATGTCCTTCTTGGCGAGGTCGATGCCGTAGAGCACCTGGGACTTGCGGTACAGCGGCGTCTCGGGGGTGTTCAGGTACTTCGGGCCGTTGTCGTCGTCGCGGAGCTTGCGCGCGCCGAAGCCGACGACCTCGCCCGTGATGTCGCGGATCGGCCACATCAGCCGGCCGCGGAAGCGGTCGATGGGGCCGCGGCGGCCCTCCTGCGCGATGCCGCAGAGGGTCAGCTCCTTGTCGCTGAAGCCCTTGCCGCGCAGGTAGCGGGTGAGATGGTCCCAGCCCGCCGGGGCGTAGCCGACGCCGAAGTGCTCCGCCGCCGCCTGGTCGAAACCGCGCTCGGCGAGGAAGCGCCGGCCGATCTCCGCCTCCGCGCCGCCGAGCTGCTCGGCGTAGAACAGCGCGGCGGCGCGGTGCGCCTCCACCAGCCGGATGCGCTCGCCCTGCTGGCGGCCGGGGGCGTAGCCGCCCTCCTCGTACCGCAGTGTGATGCCCGCCTGGGCGGCCAGGCGCTCGATGGTCTCCGAGAAGGAGAGGTGCTCCATCTTCATCACGAAGTCGACGGTGTCGCCGCCCTCCTGGCAGCCGAAGCAGTGGTAGAAGCCCTTGGCCGGGCTGACGTGGAAGGAGGGGGACTTCTCCTCATGGAAGGGGCACAGGCCCTTCAGCTGGCCGCCGCCGGCGGAGCGGAGCTGCAGGTAGTCGGAGACGACGGAGTCCAGCGGGACCGCGCTGCGGACCGCCTTGATGTCGTCGTCGTTGATCCGTCCTGCCATGGGGGGATTCTACGGGCGCGCGGTGACAGGACGGGCCGGGTCGCCGGGGGCGGGGGCAGTGGTCGGGGCGGCGGCGGTGGCGAGGGTGGCGGTCATCACGTAGTGCGGGCCGACCGTCTCGATCACGAACTCGGGGCCGCGGATCGTGAAGCCGTGGCGCTCGTAGAAGCCGCGGGCTTCGCTGCGGGCGTTGCACCAGGCCAGCGCGGCGCCGCGGGCGCGGGCCGCCGCCAGGCCGGCGCGCAGCACGGCCGCCCCGTAGCCCTGCCCGCGCAGCTCGGGGGCGCTGGCCATGCCGCGGAAGCGGTAGGCGGGGGAGGGGGTGTGGGGGGCGGGGATGGTGCCGGAAGCGGCGTCGGGCAGCGGCTCGGCGCAGAAGGAGATCACCGCGCCGATCCCGCCCTCGGGGGTGTATGCCGCCAGGTGGAAGGCGCCCGGTGCCTCGTCCTCGGCGAAGAGGGCGGACTCGCGGGGGAGGCCGGGGCGCAGGACCGCCCAGCGCAGCGGGACGACGTCGGCGGCGGGGACCTCGGCGGTGCGTATCGTCATGGGGCCGAGGGTAGCGGGGCCGGGATCTCCACCCCGCCGGGGTGCGAGGGCGTGCGCCCCGGCCCGCCGCGCTCAGTCCGCCGGGGCCGCCAGGGAGGCGAGGTCCGTGCCCGGGTCCGCGAGCGCGGCGGTGTCCACGGGGCGGCCGGTGCGGATCAGGCGCTGGATGTCCTCCACCACGTCCCAGACGTTGACGTTCATGCCGGCCAGCACGCGGCCCTCCTTCAGCCAGAACGCGACGAACGTGCGTCTTGCCACGTCGCCCCGGCAGATCACCTGGTCGTAGGAGCCGGGCGGCGCGTGCCCGGAGTACTCCATCCCCAGGTCGTACTGGTCGGAGAAGAAGTACGGCACCCGGTCGTACACGACCTCCCGGCCCAGCATGGAGCGCGCCGCCGCCGGGCCGCTGTGCAGGGCGTTCGCCCAGTGCTCCACCCGCAGATGCGTGCCGTACAGCGGGTGCTCCGCCGCCGCCACGTCCCCGCAGGCCCAGATGCCCGGGTCGGAGGTGCGCAGCGCCGCGTCCGTCCTGATGCCGCCGCCGCGCTGCGTCGGCAGCACCGCCAGGCCCGCGCTCTGCGCCAGCGCGGTGCGCGGGGCCGCGCCGATCGCCGACAGGACCGCGTGGGCCGGGTGCTCGTCGCCGTCGTCCGTGAGGGCCGCCAGCACCATGCCGTCCTGGCCCGTGATCTCCGTGAGACGGGCGCCGAAGTGGAAGAGCACGCCGTGCTCGCGGTGCAGGTCCGTGAAGACCTCGCCCAGCTCCGGGCCCAGCACCTGGTGCAGGGGGGAGGGCGCCGCCTCCACGACCGTCACCTCCGCCCCGTACTCCCGGGCGGCGGCCGCCACCTCCAGGCCGATCCAGCCGGCACCCGCGATCAGCAGCCGGCCGTTCTCGCGGCCGAGCGTGGCGAGCACGCCGCGCAGCAGCTCCGCGTGGGTGAGGCGGCGCAGGTGGTAGACCCCGGCCAGTCCGGTGCCGGGGATGTCAAGCCGGTGCGGCTCGGCGCCCGTGGCCAGCAGCAGCTTGTCGTAATGCACCCGGGTGCCGTCGCTGAGCGTGAGCGTGCGGGCGGCGCGGTCCAACTCCGTGACGCTCTGGCCGAGATGCAGCTCCACCTCGTGCCGCGCGTACCAGGCGGGCTCGTGGACGAAGAGGCTCTCGCGCTCCTCCTTGCCGAGGAGGAACTTCTTCGACAGGGCGGGCCGTTCGTACGGGGGCGCCGGCTCGTCGCCGATCAGTATCACCCGCCCCGTGAAGCCCTCAGCCCGCAGCGCCTGCGCCGCTTTGGCCCCGGCGAGACCTCCGCCGACGATGACGAACGTCTGGTGTGCATTGACCACGGGTGCCTCCTGGGGCCCTGTATCGAGTCGGCCTTCGTCCGCGCGGAGCGCTGGTGCGCCGGGGCGCGGAAGGCCGACTCGATACAGGCCCCCGGCTCCCCGGCAGGACCTCCCAGTCTGCCGTCAACTGGAGCGTCCCGCACCGGGGGTGAGGTGGGAAGGGCGTTCGAAGGGTGGTGTCACCAGAGCCCGGGAGCGGCTCGGGAGGAGAGCCCTCACTCGCTGCGCAGCACCTCCGCGATCGTCAGCCGCGCGGCCCTGCGCGCCGGTATGTACGCGCCCAGCGCCGCGAGCGCCGTGCCCGCCAGGGCGAGCGGGGCCAGGGTCCACACCTGCCAGACCTGCATGAGCCGATCCGGCAGTACGTACCCCACGGCCCCCGCCATCTCGGGCATGACCAGCGCGTGCCCGAGGACCCCCAGCGGGAGGCCGAGCAGCCCGCCCACGAGGCCGAGGGCCGCCATGGACACCACCATCATCGCCGTGACCTGACGGGGCGTCATGCCGATGGACTTCAGCATCCCCAGATCGCGGCGCCTGTCGCGGGTGTTGAGCACGACCGTGTTGAACACGCCCAGCGCCGCGACCACCGCCAGCATCAACGTGAGCCCCGACGCCGATCCGACGATCGTCTGGACGACGGCGTTCGGTCCGCGCACCGCTGTCGAGACCCCGTGGTCGGCGGCGCGCGCCGCCGCCGCGTAGCGGGCCGGATCGGCGCCGGCGGTCAGGCGTACGTGGTACTGGTTCGGCTCCTCGGCGGGGGAGAGCGACGTGACCGCCGGCCAGTTCGCGTACAGCGAGCGCCCGTCGCCGAACAGCTCCTGGCCCACCATCCGCACCCGCAGCTCGTGCTCCCCCTTCCGCAGCCGCACCGTGTCGCCCACCTGAAGCCCCCGCCGCTCGAGGAAGGCCGACGGTGCCACCACCTCGTGCGGTCCGCGCATCCACCGCCCGCTGACCAGGCCCTGCCCCAGAGTCGGGTCGGGGCCGCGCCGCCCGTCCAGGACGACGCCCTCGGACATCCCCTCGATCCGTACGTCCGCGAAGCCCTGCGCCACCACCTGCGCCGCCCCCGGCAGCGAACCCAGCAGCGACTGCAACTCCGCCGGGTCGTGCGCCGGCTTCACCTCCTTTCCGCCTCGCAGCGCCGTCGCGTAGACCGTCACATCGCGGGCGTGCACGTCCTCCGCCGTGGCCATCCGTGTCATCGTGGCGGCCAGCCCGGTCGCGAAGGTCACCGTCGTCACGCCCAGCACGACCGCCGCCATCGTCAGCGCGCTGCGCCCCGGCCGGGCGAACGGCAGTCCCAGCCCCAGACTGACCGGGCGCGGCAGCCGCGAGCCCGCCAGCCCCCGCTGGATCCGCAGCGCCCGCCCCGCCGCCGGTGCGCTGCCGGCGCTGATCGCCCGGGCTGCCGGGAGCCGGTGCGCCCGCAGCGCGGGGAGCAGCGCGGCCAGCAGCACGACGGCGGGCATCCCCAGCAGCGCCACCGCGTTCACCCGCGGACTGATGCCGATGGCCCCGTGCAGCACGCCCGCGTCGGGCCCCTGGAAGGCGAACTCCAGGAGCGGCCCGGCGAGCAGATTGCCTGCGCCGGCCCCCAGCAGGCAGCCCAGCCCGGCCGGGACGCCGATCATCGTCAGATACACGCCCACCACCTGGTTGGGGGTGAAGCCGAGGGACTTCAGCACGCCGATGCGGCGGAAGCCGGAGATCACCGCACCGCTGACCACGTTGGCCACGATCAGCACCGAGACGGCCATCCCCAGCACCCCGAAGGCCAGCAGGTAGGGTGCGAACGCCCTGGCCGTGGCGCCGATCTGCTCCTTGAGGGCCAGATACGACTGCTGGGCCACCAGCGACCCGGCGGGCAGCCCCGCCGTCGCCTCCCCGACCGAGGCACGCAACTCCCCGGCCGTGGACGCCCGGTCGAAGCGGTAGAGCATCTGGACGGCCTTCGGGTGCAGTGCGCCTATCTGCTCCGGCGCCACCCACGCCTCGGCGGTACGGCTCAGGCTGTGCGCGAAGCCGACCACCGTCAGCCGCGGGCCGCCGGGCACCTGCAGCCGCGCACCCAGGTCGTCCAGCCCCCAGTTCGGATCCCGCCGCAGCACGATCTCGCCCGGCCCGCGCGCCCAGCGGCCTCCCAGCAGCTCGACCCGGTCCACCGGGCCGCCGGGGCCGGGGCGGCCCACCACCCGCAGACCGCTGTCCAGCCCCAGGGACGAGGACACCTCACGCGGCAGCTCCACGTCCGCCTGCGGGAACGGCCCCGAGGCGGCCGCGACCCCGGGGCGCCGGGCGGTGGCGGCGAGCTGCCCGTCGGTGACGTC
The DNA here is from genome assembly GCF_042663125.1 of Streptomyces polyrhachis. Taxonomy (NCBI): domain Bacteria; kingdom Bacillati; phylum Actinomycetota; class Actinomycetes; order Kitasatosporales; family Streptomycetaceae; genus Streptomyces; species Streptomyces polyrhachis. Next base: position 109,788 of record NZ_JBHSZO010000015.1, read on the forward strand.
CGCACGGTCGAAGGAAGCCGTGACATGGGCGCCGCGCTGCTGGGCGAACGCCCTGTCGAACGGCGCCGACGCCGCGTCGACCAGGCCCAGCGCGACGACCAGCACCCCCGTCGACACCAGGGTGACCAGCCAGATGACCAGCGTCTGCAGCCTGCGCCGCCGCACCGCCGCCCGCGCGGCCTGCCACACGGCGCTCATCCGAGACGCTCCAGCGTCTGCTCGCCGGCCACCCGGCCGTCGGCGAGGCTGACCAGCCGGCTCGCACACCGATGGGCCAGCCGCTCGTCGTGGGTGACCAGCAGCAGGGTCTGCCCTATCTGGTTGAGGTCGAGCAGCAGGTCCATCACCTGCTCCCCGGCCGCGCTGTCCAGGGCGCCGGTCGGCTCGTCGGCAAGAAGCAGCGCGGGTCTGTTCATCAACGCCCGGGCCACCGCGACGCGCTGGCGCTCACCACCGCTGAGCGTCGCGGGCCAGGCGTTGCGGCGGTCCGCGATGCCGAGCTCGTCGAGCAGCTCCAGCGCGCGGCGCCTGGCCTGCCGGGCCGGGGTGCCGGTCAGCTGGGCGGCGAGCGCGACGTTGTCCAGCGCGCAGAGGTCGTCGATGAGGTTGAAGAACTGGAAGACCATGCCGATCCGGCTGCGCCGGTAGAGCGCCAACTCCCGCTCGCCCAGCCGCCCTATGTCCTGGCCCGCCACCCGCACCGTGCCCGCCGTCGGGCGGTCCAGCCCCGCGATCATGCTGAGCAGCGTGGACTTGCCGCAGCCCGACGGCCCCATCACCGCGACCGCCTCCCCGGCGCGGATCTCCAGGGAGACGCCGCCCAGGGCGGTGGTCTCGCCGTACTCCTTGCGAATGCCGTCCAGTTGGACGACGAGCTCTGCAGTCATCATGGTCAGGACGCTAAGGGAGCGGCCCGTGGCGGGACATCAGCCTGGGGATGGCATCGCGGGGAGCGGCTCCATCCGTGGATGGAGCCGGCTGCATCCACAGGCCGATGCGGCGGGACCCGCCGTCTGCCAGGGTGTTGCCATGTGGATCTCGACGACGGGCTGGCTTGTCCTGGCGCTGGGGGTGGCGGTGGCCGCCGCCGCGGCGCTCGGCTTCGCCCTGCGCGTGGCCCGGGGGAAGTATCGCCGGGCGCTGGAGGAGCGCGGCTGGCTGCTCGAACGTGAGCGCCAGGGCGCCGCGGAGGCCGCAGTCCAGGCCGAGCGGGACCGCATCGCACGGGAGTTGCACGACATCGTCAGCCACAACGTGAGCCTGATGGTGGTGCAGGCCTCCGCCGCGCGGGAGGTGATGGCCGCGATGCCCGACGAGGCGTCCACGGCGATCCGCGCGGTGGAGGACGCCGGCCGCTCCACGATGACGGAGCTGCGCCACCTGCTCGGACTGCTCGCACCGTCCCCGGACGGTGCGGGGGAGGAAGAGGACTCCGCCGACACGGTGTTCGCGCCGCAACCGGGGCTCAGTTCCCTCAGCAGGCTGGTGGACAAGGTCTCCTTTGCCGGACTGCCCGTCGAGGTGCGGATATCGGGGGAGCCGCGCCCGCTGCCCACCGGGGTGGAGGTGACGGCGTACCGGATAGTGCAGGAGGCGTTGACCAATGTGCTCAAGCACGCAGACGGGGGGAGGGCGGAAGTGACCGTGCGTTATGCGGACCACTCTTTGCGGGTGGAGGTGCTGAACACCGGCCCGAGTGCGCTCACTCGGGACGAGCGGGCGCCGGGGGTGCCGGGGGCGCCTGGGGCGGCAGCGCGGGGGAGGGGCCGGCCGGCTTCGGGGCACGTCGACGGAACGGGACGCGGACTGCTGGGCCTGCGCGAGCGGGTCGCCGTCCACGGTGGGGAGCTGGACGCCCGGCGCCGCCTCGGCGGGGGTTACCGGGTGCGGGCGCGTATCCCGCTGGACCGGCCGTGAGCGCGGATGCCGCGGGTGGGGAGCCGTCGCCGCGGGTGCTCCTGGCGGACGACCAGACCCTGATCCGCACCGGCTTCCGGCTGATCCTGGCCGCACGCGGGATCGACGTGGTGGGTGAGGCCGCGGACGGACTGGAGGCGGTGAGCCGGGCACGTGAACTGCGGCCGGACGTGGTGCTGATGGACATCCGCATGCCGAACATGGACGGGCTGGAGGCCACGCGGATCATCCTCGCGGAGTCCCCGGCGACCCGGGTGCTCATCCTCACCACCTTCGACCTGGACCGCTACGTGTACACGGCGCTGTCCCTGGGTGCGAGCGGCTTCCTGCTCAAGGACGTCACCCCCGAGCACCTCGCCGCCGCCGTGCGGCTGGTGGGCACGGGCGACGCCCTGCTGGCGCCCTCCATCACGCGGCGGCTGGTGGAGCGGTTCGCGCAGGACGGCACGCCGACCGTGCCCCGCAGCCTGAGCGGGCTGACACCACGCGAGCGCGAAGTACTCACGTATCTGGGGAGCGGCCTGTCCAACGCCGAGCTGGCCGAGCGGCTCACCCTCAGCGAGGCCACCGTGAAGTCCCATGTCGCCCGCATCTTCGCGAAGCTGGGGCTGCGCGACCGGGCCCAGGCGGTGGTGCTGGCCTACGAGTCGGGTCTGGTGACGGCGGGCTCTGGCCAAGGGGGCCGGGGTGCGTAATCCTGTGCGGGCACGTCTGGTCAGCACTCGTCGATCCGGAGGATCCATGCCCCGTCGTCTCCTCGCCGCCTGCATCGGCACCGTGGCGCTCGCCGCCACCCTCGCGGTGCCGGCCGCTGCCGACAGCGCCCCGCGCGGGCGGGTGTTCATGGTCAATCCGGTGCAGTCCTCCGGTGTGCAGACGCTCACCGACGCCAAGGACTCCGACGCCGCCGTGCCGGCCGGGGACTACGCCGAGGTGGCGTTGCGCAACCTCGACTCCAGCGGTTTCCTCAACGGACGCTGGGTGAGCGTGCGTTCCGACACGGGCAAGTCCGCCAGTGTCGGCTCCGGCGGCTTCCGGTACACCCGCAGCGCCGACCAGTTCGAGCAGGTGATGGCGTACTTCTGGGTCAACGAGGCGCAGGAGTACCTGCAGGGGCTCGGCTTCGGCAGTGAGCTGCCCGGGGTCAACGCGCGCCGGCAGCCGGTGCGGATCAACCAGTGGGGCGCCGACAACTCCTTCTTCACCGACAAGAAGGCCGAGATACGTTTCGGCAAGGGTGGTGTGGACGACGCCGAGGACGCCGAGGTGATCGTGCACGAGTACGGCCACGCGGTGCACCACGCCCAGGTCCCCGGCTTCGGCACCACGGTGGAGTCCGGCTCCATCGGCGAGGCCTTCGGCGACTACCTCGCCGTCGAGGTGGGCGCCTCCGCCGCCCAGCGCTACGGCTGGTCCGTCAACGCCCCGATCGCCTGCGTGGCCGACTGGGACGCCGTCTCCTACACCGGCACCGCACCGCACTGCCTGCGCCGGATAGACGAGGACAAGGTCTACGGCGACCGCATCGGCGAGGTGCACGCCGACGGGGAGATCTGGTCCCGGGCGCTCTACGACATCCGCGGCGCGCTCGGGCCGCGTACGGCGGACCGGATCATCGTCAACGCCCAGTTCGGCTTCGCGCCCGACACCGCCTTCCGGGCGGCGGCGCAGACGACGATCGCGACCGCCGAGGAGATGTACGGCCGGGCGGCCGCGGACGCGGTGCGCGCGGCGTTCCGGGCGCGGGAGATACCGGGCATCTGAGGACGGCGGTGCGTCAAGGACCCTCGGCGCAGCCGGAATCCGGCTGCGCCGGGGCCAACGCACCTTGCCAGCCCGGCAGGTGGCGTCGCACCAACGAGATCTGCGCCGCTTGTGCGCGACGGTGGGCGGGACTTGCTTCTGGTGCGTCCGTGAAGATCCATATAAGGTCATTTCCCGAACGGTCTGGACCGCACCACCCCACACCCGGGTCAGGTCGCCTGCCCTGAGGAGCCACCCCGCCGATGACCTCCCACCAGGACGCCGCACGCGCCACCACGAGCACCACCCGGCGACTGCGACCCGTCCTCATCGCCCTGTGCGCCTGCGCAGCCCTCGCCGCGCCCGCCGTGACCGGCGCGGTGCTCGCCGCCCCCGACTCCGGCCGAATACCGCTGGCCTGGGGGCTCGGCGTCGCCGCCGCGGCGCTGTGCGTCGCCGTCGCCGCCGCGGCCCACTTCCGCGAGACGGCCCGTACGCTGCGGGCCCGCGCCACTGCCGAGGCCGTAGCGGCCTCCACCGCCGCTTCCACCGCAGCCGCCCGCGCGGACGCCCGTGCCGCCGAGCTGGCCGCCGCGAACGCCGCGCTCACCGCCGAGTTGGCCGAGGCCCGGCGGGCAGCGGTGCGCTTCGCCGACGAGACGGTGCCCGCGCTGCTCACCCGCGTCGGTGCGGGCGCCTCCGCGGTCACCGCCGTCAACGGCGTGCGGATGCCCGCCGACCCCGCCTATCTGCGTGTCCTGCGGCAGGTCGCCGAGGAGGCGGCCCGCAGCGAGAACCGCCGCGCGGGCGTCATGGCCGCCTGCGCCAACGCGGCCGGCCGGATGCAGGCGCTGGCCACCTCGATGCTCGCCGACCTGCACGAGATGGAGCACCGGCACGCCGACGCGGCCGTTCTCGCCGACCTCCTGCACCTCGACCACCGCACCAGCCAGGCCGGCCGCCTCGCCGACAGCATCGCCGTGCTCAGCGGCGCCCGTTCGGGACGGCGCTGGGCCAAGCCGATCGGCATGGAGTCGGTGCTGCGCGGCGCGATGGGCCGCGTCGCCGGCTACCAGCGCGTACGGCCGCACGTCGGCGGCGAGGGAAGCGAGCCGGCCGTGGCCGGCCACGCGGCCGAGGGCGTCATGCACCTCCTGGCCGAAGTCATCGACAACGCCTGCACGTTCTCGCCCCCGACGACCGAGGTGCACGTCTACGTCACCGAGGTGCCCGCCGGTGTCGCGGTGACCGTGGAGGACGCCGGCCTGGTGATGAGCGACACCGCACTGCGGCGCGCCGAGCGCGTCACCTCCGGCGCGGTCACCGACCTCACCGGGCTCACCGGCACCCGGCTGGGCCTGGCGGTCGTCGGCATCCTGGCCCGCAAGCACGGGCTGACGGTCTCCTTCCGCCCCTCCGCCATGGGCGGCACCGGGGTGGTCGTGATGATCCCGCAGGAGCTGATCGCCCACCAGGACCCGGCCCGGGGCACCCCCCAGGCCACCGCGCCCGCCCCGCAGCGCCACGTGCAGCCGCCCCGGGAGGTGGCGGACGAGCCGACCCCCGCCCCCCGGTCCGCCGACCGCGAGCCCGACGCCGGCCACGCCGCCACCCCCGACGGGGCCGACGAGGCCCCCGCCCCGGCCCAGCCCCCCACCCCGGCGCACGGCACCCCGGACCGCCCCGCCCCCGTCCTCCCCAAGCGCAACCGGGGCCGCACCATGGCCTCCGCCCACCCCGACGGCCTGCCCGGCGACCGCAACCGCGGGCGCGGGCGCCCGGCCGACCCTCCCGCCGACCACCGCACGGCGGAGGCGCCCCCCGCTCCCCAACCCCCGGCGAAACCCGCCGCCTTCGGCGCCTTCCGCCAGGCCGTACGCGCCCCGGAAGCCACCGTGACCACCCCGGCCGCCGACCAGCCGGCCGGCCACCCCGCCCCGCATTCCCCTAAGGACGACGCATGACCACCGGATCTGCCACCCCTCCCGTCGGTGCGGCCGGACTGGCCTGGCTGCTGGAGGCGCTGCTCGCGCGCACCCCCGGCACCCGGCACGCCCTCGTACTCTCCCGGGACGGCCTGAAGCTCTGCCACACCCCCGAGCTGTCGGACGACCGGGCCGACCAGCTCGCGGCCATCTCCGCCGGCATCCAGTCCCTCGCGCACGGCGCCTCCATGGAGTTCGGCGACGGCAGCGGCGGCGTGCGGCAGTCGATGACCGAGTTCTACGGCGGCGTGCTGTTCATCGTCGAGGCCGGCGCGGGCTCGCACGTCGCGATCGTCGCGGACGAGGAGTGCGACGCGGGGCTCGTCGGCCACAACATGATGGAGCTGGTCGAGCAGCTCGGCGAGCACCTCAGCGCCGCTCCCCGCCTGCCCGCCGACCGACTGGCCGGCCTGCCGGACTGAGCACCCGACCGGCCCTGACCCGGCCCGGTCCGCCCGGCCAAGTCCACTCGGCCGAAGCCCAGTTCAGCACAGCACAGTTCAGCCCAGCACAGACCAGCCCAGTTCAGCCCACGGGGGAGATCCGCATGAAGCGCTCGCACCGGGACGAGGACCCGGACCGGCTGTACACGGTGACCGGCGGCCGCTCCCGCCCGGCCGGCGACGAACTCGACCTGGTCACCCTGGTGGTCAGCGAGTGCGCGCCGGCCGCCGGGATGCAGAAGGAGCACGTCGCGATCCTGCGGATGTGCCGCTTCCCGACCGCCGTGGTGGAGGTCGCCGCCGAGCTGCGCCTGCCGGTCGGCATCACCCGCATCCTGCTGGGCGACCTGCTCGCCGCCGGCCGGATCACCGCCCGCCATCCGCGCTCCGCCACCAGCCGGTCGGCGCTGCCCGACCCCGACACCCTGGAGAAGTTGCTCGTTGGACTCCGCCGACGCCTCTGAGGACGCCCCGCCCAGCACACCCCTGAGCGAGACCGCCGACAACGCCCTGAAGATCGTCATCGTCGGCGGCTTCGGCGTCGGCAAGACCACGATGGTCCGCTCCGTCAGCGACATCCGGCCGCTGAACACCGAGGAGACCATGACCCAGGCGTCCGCCCGTACGGACGACCTGGCGGCCGTGCCCGGCAAGACGACCACCACCGTAGCCTTCGACTTCGGCCGCATCAGCCTGGACGAGCGCACGGTGCTGTACCTCTTCGGCGCGCCCGGCCAGGAGCGCTTCTGGTTCCTGTGGGACCGCCTCTTCGCCGGCACGCTCGGCGCGATCGTGCTGGTGGACGACCGCCGGCTGGCCGACTCCTGGTACGCGATCGACCGGCTGGAGCACCACGGCACGCCGTTCATCGTGGCCCGCAACGACTTCGGCGGCCCGCCGTACACGGCCGCGCAGATCCGCGACGCCCTCGACCTCGACCCGCACGTCCCCCTCATCGACTGCGACGCCCGCTCGCGCGCCTCCGGCAAGGAGGTGCTGCTCGAACTGGTGCGGCATCTGCAGTCCCTCACGCACGCACCGGAGCCGGTCCGATGACCCAGCCGCCCCTGCCCGAGCAGACCGAGCAGATTGAGCAGGCCGCACAGCCCGAGCAGCCCACCTGCCCCGTCACCCACCCCGTCACCCACCCCGCCCCCGTCCCCCTCTCCGGCCCCCGCTTCCACACCGAGCCCCAGTCCCTCTACCGCGAAATACGCCGCGAGCACGGCCCGGTGGTGCCGGTCGAGCTGTACGGGGGCGTGCCGGCCTGGCTGGTCATCGGCTACCACGAGCTGCACCAGGTGACCTCCGACCCGGTGCTCTACTCCCGCGACCGCTCCCTGTGGAACCAGTGGCCGCACCTCGCCCCCGACTGGCCGCTGCTGCCGGTGGTCGGCCCGCCCGCGCCCTCGGTCTACTTCAGCGCCGGCGAGGAGCACCGCCGCCACGCGGACCTGGTGACACGCGCGCTGGAGACGGTGGACCCCTTCTCCTGCCGCCGCGCCTGCGAGGAGATAGCCGACCGGCTGATCGACGCCTTCTGCGGCCGGGGCGAGGCGGAGCTGGTCGCCGCCTTCTCCGTCCACCTGCCGAAGTACGCGCTGCTGCGGCTCTTCGGCTTCCCCGACGGGAAGGGCCCCGAGCTGGCCCGGCTGCTCAACGAACTCGTCGACGGCGGCCCCGGTGCCCGGCGGGCGCACGCCGAGTGGATGGCCGCCATCGCCGCCCTGGTCGCGGACCGGCGCGCGGACCCCGACGCCGGCCTCGTCTCCTGGCTGCTCGCCAACGCCGGGGACTTCACCGACGAGGAGATCCTCCTCGACATCCGCGACACCATCGGAGCGGGCTTCCTGCCCACCTCGGACTGGATCGGCAGCACCGTCCGGCTGATGCTCACCGACGACCGCTTCGCCGCCGCCCTGGGCGGCGGGCGCCACAGCGTCGGCCAGGCGATGAACGAGGTGCTCTGGGAGGAGACCCCCAGCCAGATCGTCGCCGGCCGCTTCGCCGCCCGCGACACCCGCCTCGCCGGGTGCGCGATCCGCGCCGGCGACCTGCTGCTGCTCGGCCTGGGCGCCGCCAACAACGATCCGCTGGTACGCCAGCACCTCACCCCGGCGCAGAGCGGCAACTCGGCGCACTTCGCGTACGGCCACGGCGCCTATCGCTGCCCGTACCCGGCGCAGGAGCTCGCCGAGATCATCGCCAGGACCGGCGTCGAGGTGCTCCTGGACCGGCTGCCCGACCTCGAACTCGCCGTAGAGCCGCAGGAGTTGATGCGGCGCCCGTCCGCCTTCCTGCGCGGTATGACCGCACTGCCGGTCCGCTTCACCCCCGTTCCCGCCATTGGAGGCATCAGTTGAGCCAGACGCAGCCGTTGAGCCAGCCGCAGTCCGCCCCCGGGGAGGTCATCGCGATCGACCCCATGCTCCAGGACCTCGACGGCGAGACCGAGCGCCTGCGCGCCGCCGGTCCGCTGGTACGGATCGACCTGCTCGGCGTGCCGGCCTGGACGGTGACCTCCCACGAGCTGGGCCGCCGGCTGCTCACCGACACCCGGCTGGTGAAGGACATCAACCGGTGGGGCCTGTGGCAGGACGGCACGGTCACCCGCGCCTGGCCGCTGGTCGGCATGATCGACGTACCGCCGTCGATGTTCACCGCCGACGGCGCTGACCACCGCCGCCTGCGCACCAAGATCGCGCAGGCGCTGACCCCGCGCCGGCTGGACGAGATCCGGCCGGTCATCGAGTCCCTGGTCGCCACCCTGCTGGACGGGGCCGAGGCGCAGGCCGCCGCGGCGCCCGACGGCGTCATCGACCTCAAGACGGCCTTCGCCGCGCCGCTGCCGATGTCGGTGGTCTGCACGCTGATGGGCGTACCGGAGAGCGAGATACCGGAGCTGATGCGGCTCTACAAGGTCTTCTTCTCCATGCTGACCCCCCAAGACGAGCGGCTCGCGGCCATCGAGACGCTCAACACCTACTTCCTGGACCTCGCCAAGGAGAAGAAGGCCGCCCCCGGCGACGACCTCACCAGCGCGCTGATCCTCGCCGACGAGGGCGGCGAGCCGATGAGCATCGAGGAGGTCGCCGGGAACCTGCAGGCCATGGTCGCCGCCGGCCACGAGACGACGATCACGCTGATCATCAACGCGGTACGCGCCCTGCTCGCCCACCCCGAGCAGCTGCGCCTGGTGCTCGACGGCACGGTCGGCTGGGACGCGGTGATCGAGGAGGCCCTGCGCTGGGACCCCCCGACCAGCCATGTGCTGATGCGCTTCGCCGCCGAGGACATCGAGGTGCCCGAGGCCGGCCTGGTCATCGCCAAGGGCGAGGGCGTCGTCGCCTCCTACCGCGCCATGGGCCGCGACCGCGCCCACCACGGCGAGGCGGCGGACACCTTCGACATCACCCGCGAGCCCACCCGCCACCTCGCCTTCGGCCACGGCCCGCACGTCTGCCCCGGCGCCGCGCTCTCCCGGCTGGAGGGGGCCATCGCGCTGCCCGCGCTCTTCGCGCGCTTCCCCAGGCTGCGCCTGGCGGTCGCCGACAGCGAGCTGGTGAAGATGCCGATCCTGACGCAGAACGACATGCAGGCGTTCCCGATCGTGCCGCAGGGCTGAACTCCCGGAAAGGCGGCGCGGGTTCCTCCGGTACGAGGGGACCCCGCGCCGCCTTCGCGCGTCCGTACCACCGCGGCCGGTGCGCCCGCCACTCCCGTCCCACCGATCTCCTGCGGACCGTCTATCGCCTTTGCCCGGACGCCGGTACGGTGTGCCCGCCGTACCGCCGCGCAGCCGAGCCGCAGGAGGCCCCATGACAGTCCCCCCACAGGCAGCACCGCCCGGAGAGCCGGACCGCCGCGGCTACCGCGAGATGCAGGACAGCGCCGAGTTCGCCGAACTGCGCCGTCGCTTCCGCAACTTCGCCTTCCCGGTGACCGTCGGCTTCATCGGCTGGTACCTGCTGTACGTCCTGCTGTCGAACTACGCCCGCGACCTGATGGCCGAGAAGCTCTTCGGCAACATCAACGTCGCCCTGGTCCTGGGCCTCGCGCAGTTCGCCACCACCTTCCTCATCGCCTGGTGGTACGCGCGCCACGCCGGCGCCCGGTTCGACCCCGAGGCGGCGCGCCTGAAGGCCGTCGTCGAGGCGGGTACGACGCCCGCGCAGACCGCGCAGACCGCGCAGACCGCGCAGACCGCCCCGGCCGACGACACCACCGCGGAGGACGCCCGATGACGAACGCCGCCCTGCACCTCGCCGCCGTGGACACCACGGAGCACCGGCCGCTGATCATCAGCCTCTTCTCCCTCTTCGTCGCGATCACCCTGGCGATCACCGTCTGGGCGGGCCGCCGCACCAAGGACGCCACCGACTACTACGCGGGCGGGCGGTCGTTCACGGGGTTCCAGAACGGGTTG